>CAMDKT010000374.1 GCA_945900935.1 Candidatus Sulfopaludibacter sp. SbA3
CCCCGATGACGACCGAAACCACCGGACACTCCAAACGCGACATTTCGCGCAGGCTGATGGCGATCGCCTCCGCTTGGCCGCGTTCCTCGGCGTCGATGCCCGGATAGGCACCCGGCGTGTCCAATAGCGCCAAAATCGGCCGCCGGAACTTGGACGCCATTCGCATGCACCGCAGTGCTTTGCGGTAGCCCTCCGGTTTCGGCATGCCGAAGTTGCGGATCAGCTTCTGCTTCGTATCCCGGCCTTTTTGATGACCCAATAGCAGAACAGGTTCTTCATGAAAAAAGCCCATGCCGGCAACGATTGCCGGATCGTCCCCATAGGCGCGGTCGCCGTGAATTTCAGAAAAGCCGGTCAGCAGACGCTCGACGTAATCCAACGTGTGCGGGCGTTTCGGATGGCGCGCCAACTGCACGCGCTGCCAAGTCACGGCAAACGGGGAGGAGCCGCCCTCCACGCCTAAGGGTATGTCTTCGAATGGCAACGTTCCTATTGTAACGTGCCTGGAGGACAGGCGACATCGAGTATTAGGCGCGGGCCCGCCGCGCCGTCCCTACACCCGCCACACAATCAGCTTCCGCTCCGTCATTTCCTCAACCGCGTATCGCGGACCTTCCCGCCCCGTTCCGCTCATCTTCACCCCCCCATACGGCATTTGGTCCGCCCGGAACTGCGGCACGTCATTGATCAAAAACCCGCCAACCTCCACTTCCCGCGCCGCCCGAAAAGCCTTCTGAATATCCCTCGTGAAAATGCTCGCCTGCAGTCCGTAATCGCTCGCGTTCACCATCCCGATCGCCTCCGCCAGATTCCCAAACCGGTTTACGCTCGCCACCGGCCCAAACGCCTCCCGCGCCAACAGCTTCGCCGTCACCGGCAGATCCGCCACCAGCGCCGGCACCATCCGCGTCCCCTCCCGCTCGCCGCCCGTCACCAGCCGGCCGCCGGCCGCCACCGCCTCCCCAATCCATTCCGACACCCGTTCGGCCTCCCCCTCCGTGATCAGCGAACTCACCTCCGTCGCATCCTCCAACGGATGGCCCAGCCGCAATTTCGCCGCCCCTTCCGCCATCCGTTCCACGAACGTACTCATCAACGACTCCTGCACAAAGATCCGTTGCACCGAAATGCAAACCTGTCCGGAATGCGCATACGCCCCGCTTACGCACAACGGCACCGCCAGTTCCAAATCCGCGTCGGACTCCACGATCACCGCTGAATTGCTCCCCAATTCCAGCGTCACCCGTTTCAACCCGGAGATCTCCCGCAGCCGCACCCCAACCTCCGGGCTCCCCGTAAACGTCATCATCGCCACATCCCGGTGCCGCGCCAACGCCTCGCCCAATTCCGCCCCCGGCCCCGGCACTACATGCAGCCCTCCCTCCGGCAAACCCGCTTCCGCAAATAGCCGCGCCAACTCCAGCGCCGACACCGGCGTCGCCGATGCCGGTTTATGTACCACCGCGTTCCCCGCCGCCAGCGCCGGACCAATCTTGTGGAGCGCTAAATTCAAAGGAAAGTTGAACGGAGTAATCGCCCCGATCACTCCCAGCGGCTCCCGAATCACCATCGCCATCCGGCCGGCCCCATGCGCGGAGGCGTCCATCGGCACCTCCTCCCCGGCCAGCGACAACGCCTCATTCGCCGAAAACAGCAGCGTCCCCGCCCCGCGCGTCACCTCAATCCGCGCCTCCCGTAACGGCTTCCCGCACTCCGAAGAAATCACCCGCGCGAACCACTCCGCTTCCTCCAAAAGCCGCCGCCGCGTCTCCAGCAAAATCTCCGCCCGCCGCGCCCGCGTCAATGCGCGCATTGCAAGAAAACCCCGCCGCGCCGCCCTCACCGCCTCGTCCAACAACTCCGCATTCCCAACATGCACCGTCGCGAACACCGTTCCGTCGTACGGCATCAGCACTTCCCTTACAGCCGAACCGGCCCGAAACTTCCCGCCAATAAACAACCTGTATTCCATACCGACAGCCTATCGCTTAATAGTGGAGTCCTGCTCGCCCTCGAATCCATCCGGAAGGCACGTGTGAAGGCGGCGGCGAAGCGCAGGCTTGGGTCCGATGCCACGAATTGCGGGTGTTCGGGGCGTTGCCTGCGGTGGCGGCGACTGTGCAGTCGAGGGCTGGCGGGATGGTACGCCCGCATCAGACGGCTTCGGCGGGAGTATCGCGAGGGATTGCATCTCGCGGCGAAGGACTTCGTTCCTGTAGGGCTGGTATCGCTTGCCGCGCCCGCGGAACCAGGCGAGCACGTCGGCGTCCACTCGAATGCTGACCCGTTGCTTGATTGGGCGGTAAAATCGTCCGACGTGGATTTCCGATGGCGGCCATTCTGCTTGCGCGGCGAGTTTTCGCAGCGACCGCCGCTGGCTGTCAGTGAGTGGGGTTGTCAAGACCGCGCTCGCGGGAATTCGCTTTTCTTGCGGAGATGATGCGGATTTCTTCGTCGTCATGTACTTCCTGTGTGGTGTGAAAGGCCACGACCCGGCGATTGCGCAGACATCAGGGCTTTTCGAGTCGAAATGACGTCGCAAGGTAACCAGCCGTTGCTACGTTGCCCTCACCAGCCGCGAATGCACAGCCTCCGCCGCCTTCTCCGGATAATCGGAGCGATAATGCCCGCCGCGGCTCTCCCGGCGTTCCAGCGCGGCCTGCGCTATCAACAGCCCCACGCGGCGCATGCTTCGGAGTTCGTAGTCCAGACGCGTCGCTTCAGCGCGGCGCTCCATCGGAACACTTCGCAAGATGCTTACAGCCTGTTGCAGGCCTTCGGCGCTCCGCGTGATGCCGCAGTGTTCCCACGTAATGGACCGCAAATGCGACTCCGACAACCCAGGGAAAACTTCGGCTTGCGGGATTTCGCCGGTCGCGGCGCAAGGAGTCTGCGACGCCATCGCAACCGCCGCGCGGGCGCCGAACACGACGCCTTCCAACAACGAATTGCTCGCCAGACGGTTGGCGCCATGCACCCCAGTACAGGCCACCTCGCCAGCCGCGAAAAGGCGAGGCACAGTGGTCAAGCCGTTCAGATCCGTATGCACGCCGCCCATGGCGTAGTGCGCCGCCGGATGTACCGGGGCGGGCTCTTTCGCCAGATCGAGACCGTAGCGCAGGCAAGTCTGATAAATGCGCGGGAAATGGTGCTCCATCGCGCCGGGAGCGAAATGGGTCATGTCCAGAAACATGTGCGGCGAACCGGTACGGGCGATCTCGCCGACGATGGCGCGGCTCACTACGTCGCGGCTGGCGAGTTCATCGGTGAAGCGTTCGCCTTCGGCGTTTCTGAGAAACGCGCCATCGCCTCGCAAAGCTTCCGACAGCAGAAAACGCGGTGCCTTATCCAGATGGAGCGCCGTGGGATGGAATTGAACAAACTCGATATCGCGAATCACGGCCCCCGCCCGCCAGGACATCGCCACGCCGTCGCCGGTAGCAACATCGGGGTTCGTGGTTTCTTTGTAGACGCGGCCAAGTCCGCCAGTGGCCAGCAAAGTCGCTCGCGCAAATATCGGATGTTGTTTTTTATACCGCGCGTCGTAGACGACCGCCCCGCGGACTTCCCCATCGGCCATCAGCAGGTCCGTGACGGCGGCGAAACTGAGGAAACGCACATTCGCCAACGATGCCGCCTTGCGGTAAAGCGCGCGGGAAATTTCGCGGCCGGTGGAGTCCCCGTGGGCGTGCAGGATACGGTTTCGCGAATGGGCGCCCTCACGGCCGAAGACAAGTTCGCCGCCTTCACGATCAAACTCGGCGCCCCATTCCAGCAGCTCCTCAATCACGTGCGGACCTTCGGCGACCAGCGTGTGAACGGCCTCGGTATCGCAAAGCCCGTCGCCTGCGAGCAGCGTGTCCTGTTCGTGCAGCGTGACTTCATCGTCATCGGAGAGCGCCGCGGCAATGCCGCCCTGCGCGTACTCCGAAGCCGATTCGTGAAGCGTGTCCTTGGCAAGTACGAGTACCTTTCCGGTCGCGGCGAGTGAGATCGCGGCGCGGAGTCCGGCCACCCCGGCCCCGATCACCAGGTAGTCACAAACAATACTTTCCGGCATAGCAGGCATACCCCCATGGTACAAACGAAAAAGGACATGCCCTCACACGTAGTCACCACCGGCACCCAGCGTTACGAGTGCCACATTGAACGCGGGATCCTTTCTCGCGTCGCCGAATACCTGCCCGCCAAGGCGGGGAAGATCTTTATTGTCACCACAGAAGATGTTTGGAAACTGCACGGTTCACGGATTACTTTTCCCCATGAACTGGTGTTTTTCCCGGGCGGTGAGCCGAATAAGCGTTTGGCGGTTTTGGAGGTTATGGCCGGCGAAATGCTGGCGAAAGGGGCCGACCGGTCGTCTGTAATCGTTGCGTTTGGCGGCGGCATCGTTGGCGACACCGGCGGATTTCTGGCAGCAATTTTCATGCGTGGCATTCCGGTGATCCAAGTGCCAACGACGTTATTGGCGCAGGTCGACGCCTCCATCGGCGGCAAAACAGGCGTCAATCTTGCAGGCGGGAAAAACCTGATCGGCGCGTTTCATCAGCCGCTGGCGGTGTTGATCGACCCTTCGGTTTTAGCGACCCTCCCCCCGCGCGAGTACCGGTCCGGTTTGTTCGAAGTCGTGAAATATGGCATCATCAGCAGCCCGGCGCTGTTCCGCTTGTTGGCCGACAATTCCGCCGCCGTCCTGGCGATGGATTCGGACGCGGTGGACTTCATCGTCAGCGATTCGGTGCGAATAAAAGCGGAAGTAGTTTCGGCGGATGAGAAAGAAGGCGGCCTCCGGCGCATTTTGAATTACGGCCATACGCTAGGGCACGCATTGGAAGCCGAGACTTCGTATTCGCGAATGCTGCACGGCGAGGCTGTCGGGTTTGGCATGAACGCCGCGTCGTATTTGGCCGAGCGGTTGGGACTGTTGGCGGCGGCCGACGCAACGGAAATGCGGCGCGTGACTGCCCTCTACGGCCCCTGGCCCGCAGTCGGCGATTTGCGCCCGGAAGCGTTAGCGGCCCACACGTTAAAAGACAAGAAGACCATCCAAGGCACGACGCATTTCGTGCTGGCCGAAGGCGTCGGGACCGTGCGGGTCGTGAGCGGCATCGCGGCGGCGGACGTGGTTGCGGCGGCGGCGGCGGCGCTCTAGTTTATGGCTCTGCAAGCGGGCAAAGGAACGACGCCAAAAGGCGCGGCGACCGAAGAACAGGCGGCACGGTATGTGCGGGGAATGTTCGACCAGGTGGCGCCGCGCTACGACCTGTTGAACCACGTATTGAGTTTTCAAATCGACAAGTATTGGCGTCGCCGAACGGTGGGGCGCGTTCAGGCAATCTTGGACCGGGAGGACGCGCGGGTTTTGGACCTGGCTTGCGGCACGGGCGATCTGACCCTGGCATTAACTCGCGCCGGACGGGCCCGTGTCACAGGGAGCGACTTCTGCCATCCGATGCTCACCGCGGCTGCCGCCAAGAACGCCCGTCTGTTATTCGAAGCCGATGCGTTGACATTGCCCGTTGCCAGCGAGTCATTCGATCTGGTAACTTGCGCCTTCGGCTTTCGCAATTTCGTGAATTACCGGCGCGGGATGGCGGAGATCTTGCGAGTGTTGAAACCCGGCGGCACGGCGGCAATTCTCGAATTTTCCACCCCGCCGAACCGTGCCTTTCGAGCCGTGTACGGGTTCTACTCGACGCAAATACTCCCGCGCGTCGGAGCGTTGATCAGCGGGTCAAAAGACGCCTACACCTACTTGCCGGAAAGCGTGCGGAAATTTCCCGAGGCAGCCGCGTTGGCGGAAGAGTTTCGGGAAGCCGGGTACGCCCAAGTGGAGTACGAGTTATTGACGTTCGGGATCGTCGCACTCCACCTGGTCCGCAAGGCTTAAAGCAGCGCGGTAGGTCGGCGCTTCCAGCCCGTCGTTTCCAGCGCCGTGATATGCGCGCCAGCTTGCGTCAGAACGTGGTGCAGATCGTTGCCGACGCTGATAAAGGTAAAGCCTTTGTCCAGGAATTCCTGCACGCGCGAAGTGCCGAACAGGAAAACGCCCAACGTCACATTATTCTTCCGGGCCGCGGCCACCAGCTTGTCGGTCGCCGCACCCAGTTCCGGCGACGTATACATCAGCGGGAATTCGTACTTCTCGTAAAGGCCCATCGACATGCAGAGGTCATTCTGCCCCAGGAAAAGCATGTCCACGCCGGGCACTGCCGCGATCTCTTCAATATTCTCAATACAACTGGCCGTTTCCAC
>CAMDKT010000375.1 GCA_945900935.1 Candidatus Sulfopaludibacter sp. SbA3
CGGTCATGCCCTCGGTTCCAGTCGTCAGCCTGATTCGGGATAGTAATCCCAATCTCATTCTGCAGGCCCTTCGACTCGGCGGAAAGGATTTTCTCACCCAGCCGTTCAATAATGAGCAGTTCCGCACGGTGATGGAAAAACTGGTGCAACTGAGTCCGGAGTTGGTCGCGCAACAAGGCCGCGTCATTAGCATCATTCCGGCGAAGGGAGCTTGCGGGGCCAGCACAATCGCCTTAAATCTAGCGGCGCAACTCAAGAAGAACGGGTCAAAGCGCACGCTGCTGGCCGACCTTGATCCGGTCACAGGCACCCTCGCCTTCCAAATGAAATTGAAGCCCACGTTCAGCTTCCTCGATGTCCTCAACCAGGGTTCCGGCATCGATACCGACATCTGGCGCGGCGTGATCCAGACTTACTCGGGTCTGGACGTGCTGCTATCGCCGGCGAGTCCGGTTGAGGGAGCCCAGGAGATGGGCGACACACGTCCAATTCTCGACTTTGCCCGCCGCCTCTATGACAATGTTGTCGCCGATTTGGGCAACGCTTACGGCGAATGGACGCTGAGCGCCGCCCGCGCCTCCGACGAAGTTTTCCTCGTGACCACCAACGAACTCCCAGCGCTCCAGTCGGCGCAGCGGGTGATGAGATACTACGAGAACCACGAAATTCCGCGCCAACGGATCCATCTGGTCATCAACCGTTTCAACCGGGACGTCGGGTTGACCAAAGAGATGATAGAGACCGCGCTCCATTCGGACATTTATCAGCTAATTAACAGTGATTATGAGGGCGTACACCGAGCGCTGCTCGATGGCAAGCCCATCCAGTCATCCACACTGATCGGCAAGCAAATTGCTCAGATGGCCGCCCGTATCCAGGGTACGGACGGGGAAAAGCAAAAGCAGAAAGTGGAAAAGGTCCGCTCCGGCGGGGCTTTCTCGGGACTTTTTGGCCTGTTCTCCCGCAGCACTTGATATTCTCTTAATTTGTTTCCGGCACTAAAGAAAAAGCGCAAAATGGACTCAGCCTTGAGTGGGATCGGGCGGGACTCCGCGACACCGGCCTTAAGGCTGACAGCGGAAAACGCTTCCGCGTATCTGGAAGAAAGGGGCTGGCCGGGTGCCCGCGAAGCCGTCATCGAGCCACTCGGCGGCGGGGTATCCAATACCGTTCTTTTGGCTTCGACGGCAAACGGCCGCATCGTTTGTAAACAGGCGCTGGAAAAGCTGCGGGTGAAAGCCGACTGGCGTTCCCGTGCGGATCGCACGCTCCGCGAAGCTGACGCGATACAGGCCATCGCCCCGCTCCTCCCGCCTGGCACCGTCCCCAAGATCGTCTTCATTGACCGGCCGAACTGCATTTACGCCATGGAAGCCGCCCCGCACGGCGCCGCCGACTGGAAGACCGCCCTCCTACAGGGCCAAGCCGACCCGGCGATCGCCGCCGCCGCCGGCCGTATCCTGGGCGACATGATCCGCGCTACATTTCAAAACCCCGAGTGGGAACGTCGATTTGGAGACCAGACTGTCTTCGACGAACTCCGTCTGGACCCCTACTACCGCTTCACTGCCGAACGCCACCCCGACTGCGCCGCCCATTTCAACAGCTTGCTCGACAGCCGCCGGGTTTCGCTGGTCCACGGCGATTGGAGCCCGAAGAACATACTTGTCGCCGGCGACGTCGTGACAGCGATCGATTTCGAAGTCGTACACTACGGCGACCCTTGCTTCGATACTGGTTTCCTGCTGTGCCATCTCCTGCTGAAATCGATTTATCTTCCTGTGCACGCCAAAGAATTCCAGCGCTGCGCCGCCGCATTCTGGGAAGCGCTCGACCTGCAAAATGAGTGGATCTGGCCCGGGACCGCGGCCCACCTCGGCGGACTGCTGCTAGCCCGCGCCGATGGCAAATCTCCGGCCGAATACCTGAAGGAAGCCGAGCGCGAGCAACTCCGCCGTTTGGCAAAAAGACTCATCCTTCGACCTGCCGAATCCATCGAAGAGCTTTGGCAATGCCGCTAGACATCCGTTCCGTATTCGACTGGGGAAGTCGCGATTCCGGACACGGTCCGGCGCCGGCCGGGGGGCCCGATCTCTCCGGCGGCGCGGCGGCCGGGATGGGTGATGCCGCCGAACTTTGCGGCGACGGCGGCCGGGATGAACCCGCGCGGGGCCGGTACCGAACGGGCCTCGCGGCAGGAGCGTGGTTACGTCCGGCGCCGGCCGGGGAGCCATCGCTCTCCGGCGGCACCGCGGTCGGGACGGGTGATGCCGCCGCGCCTTCCGGTGGCGGCCGTCGAGATGAAGCCGCGCTGGAAGGGTACCGAACGGGCCTCGTGGCAACGGCGCGGGTACTGCCGGCACACCGCGCGACACCAACCGCCGCCGACCGGATGAACAGAGAACAATGCCGTTAACTATCCAATCCGTACATGCGTGGGAAATCCTCGATTCCCGGGGCCGTCCCACGCTGGCCGTCGAGGCCGTGCTCTCCGATGGCGCCACGGGCGTCGCGCAGGTCCCGTCGGGCGCTTCTACAGGGACGCACGAAGCCGTCGAACTTCGCGATGGGGATCGAAGGCGGTACGGCGGCAAGGGGGTGCTTACCGCCGCCGCCCACGTCAACGGCGAGATCGCCAATGCCGTTATCGGCCGCAACGCCGAAGACCAGCCCGGCATTGACAGGACCCTGATCGAACTGGACGGTACCGGGCAGAAATCCCGGCTTGGCGCGAACGCGCTCCTCGGCGTTTCCTGCGCCGCGGCCCGCGCGGTCAGCGTGTCGCGGCGCCAGCCGCTGTTTGAGACGCTGTCGATGGGGAACCCGCAACTCCCTGTCCCGATGATCAACATCCTCTCCGGCGGACTGCACGCCGGCGCTAATATCGAATTCCAGGATTTTCTGATCATCCCGCACGGCTTCGACAGCTTCGCCGAAGCGCTGGAGGCGGCGGTGAAGATCCATGCGGCCGCCGACGATCTGATTCGCCGCGCCGGATGCGTGCTCACCGGTGTCGCCGACGAAGGCGGATGGGGTCCGCTGCTGTCGTCCAACCAAAACGCCTTGAGTTTGCTCACCGATGCCATTAGCGAAGCCGGTTACCAGCCGGGCGACCAGGTATCCCTGGCGATAGACGTTGCCTCTTCGCATTTTTACGAGGCAGGCCGGTACAAGTTGAAAAGCGAGGGCCGCGATCTCGGCAGCGAGGGGCTAATTGACCTGCTGGCCGATTGGACGCGGCGATTCCCATTGGTCTCCATCGAAGACGCGCTTTTCGAGGACGACTGGGCGGGATGGCGGCAACTCACCCAGGCGCTCGGCCAAACGACGCAACTTCTGGGGGACGACTTGTTCACCACCAATTCCGTCCGGCTCCAGCGTGGAATCGACGGAGGCTGCGCAAACGCCGTGCTGGTGAAGATGAACCAGATCGGCACGCTGACCGAGACGTTTGCCGTTTGCCGGTTGGCCCGCGCGAATGGCTATGCGGCGGTTGTCTCGGCCCGTTCGGGCGAAACCGAGGACTCGTTTCTGGCCGACCTGGCGACGGCGACCGGGGCGGGGCAAATCAAAATCGGCTCTATTACTCGCGGTGAGCGGCTGGCGAAATACAACCGGCTATTGGAGATCGAATCGCGCCATGGGCTGGCGTGGCGGGGCCGGCAGTACCGGAGTGAAATCCTGCAAAAGCGTTCGACTTAGAGAATGTCGACGGCGTTGGACGAGTGCGCTGCTGGGTTCCAGATGACGACGCCGGCGGGCGGGCGAAAGATCGGGCGGATTTGGAGAGACTGTCCGATTCTAGCCCTACGCGTTCAAACTCTTGCCGAAAATTGAGTCTACCGGAATGACTGCCTGATACACGGGAAGCTCCAGCGCCGCCACGGTGAATAAATCTCCCCGGTGGTACCGGGAGAGCCTGCGTACCGGTGGATCGGCGACGAAGACGAACTCCACGCCTGCCTGATCATAATCGGCGAGCCTATTCATGATCTCTTCGTAAAGGTCGTCCGGCGATACGATTTCAACCACTGCGTATGGCGGATCGGCTGGGATCAGTTCCGTTTGCTCCGAAGTAAACAAGGCAAAATCGGCGACCCGAAACCGGTCGGCGGCGACTCGAAGCCGAATCTCCGAGGCGACGAATAACTGCTCGTTGTCTTCCCATTGCTTGAACGCTTGTGACAAACGGGCTTGGGCGCGACCATGAAGATAATTTGGCACGGGTCTTTCCACTACCTCGCCTTCGACGTAGTCCGGCTCCGGATCCTCAAAGCTGGTCCTGAGATACTCATCACTGGAAATCAGCGTCTTCGTCGCCATATGTTTGAGATTAACACAGCGGCTACCCCTTCAAATTAATCGTCCCGCGGCAGGCGGCCATCCCGCACTTGCAATCGACGCGGTCCACGTCGGTGTCAAACCGATAGTCGACGGTCAACTCCTCGCCCGGTTGAATCGCGCGTTTGGACTTATAGAGAATGTGCTCCTTCACAATCTCGGCGAAGCAGTTCGGTTCGCAGCTATGGTTGATATACTCCGCGCCGCTACCGCCCACAGCGCCGTCCACGGTCCAATAACTGTTCAGCGTGAAGAGATAGTTCTCCGCGCGCTCCGCGTACCGCCGCTTCGTTTCCCTCCGGCTGATCTTTTCGCCAGTGTACTCGATGATCTTCCGGCCCTTCGGTATGACTTCTTCGGCGTACACGCCCCAGCGATGAATGGGAGAATAAGCCAAACGCAATCGAAATCCGGCGGCTTTCGGATCCATTTCCGGGGCCGGGGCGTTGGTCCCCTTATCCTGCCGCGCAGGTACACGCCCCGCCTTTGGGCTCATGCTATTTTTCGCCTAACGCTTCGACCGGGAGGAACGCTCCCATACGGCGGGCGGCTCGTTATCGCGGAGAGGGCACCGGGGCGAATCAAAAATCGTCGTCCCCGGCCGGCTTGGAGCTTTTTCCTTTGCGGCGCATGATGACGGCAACGATGCAGAGCACGGCAAGAATGCCGGCGATAATCTGGACGGTAGTCTGGTCCATGGTCGGGTGGTGCCTCCAGTTCAAATTGGAACTTCACGATTATACGTAATTGGCCGGGAAGAGCGCGAGTTATTGCGCTTTCTGCTTCAAAACGTCCACCATCTCCTGAACGGAAGCGGCGCTTTTGGCCATGGCAGCCTTCTCCTCGTCCGTCAATTGGACTTCATAGATCTTTTCAATGCCGCCGGCGCCAAGTTTGACAGGGACGCCGAAGAAGATGCCGTTCAGACCATACTCGCCTTCCAGGAGCGCCGCGCAGGGAAGGACTTTCTTCTTGTCCTTAAGGATGGACTCGACCATCTCGACGGTGGCGGCCGAGGGGGCGTAATAGGCGCTGCCGGTCTTGAGGTGCTCGACGATTTCGGCTCCGCCGTTCTGGGTGCGGGTGACGATCGCATTTATGGTTTCGGCGTCGAGGAGTTCGCTGAGCGGAATGCCGCTGACGTTGGTCAACCGTGTGATGGGGACCATGGTGTCGCCGTGCCCGCCGAGCACGAGGGCCGAGATATTTTCGACGGAGACCTGAAGCGCTTGGCCGAGGAACGTTTTGAAGCGGGCGGTATCGAGGACGCCGGCCATGCCGATGACGCGATTCTTGGGGAGCCCGGAGACCTTCCAAGCGGCCCAGCACATAACATCGAGAGGATTGGTGACGAGGATAAAAATCGCGTTGGGCGAATATTTGACGGCGTTTTCGGCGGCCGACTTGACGATTTCGTAATTGGCCATGAGCAACTCGTCACGGGTCATGCCGGGCTTGCGGGGGAAGCCGGCGGTGATGACGACGATGTCGGAGCCGGCGGTGGCTTCGTAGTCGTTGGATCCGGTGATGGAGACGTCATACCCCTGGACGGGACCGGACTGGAGGATGTCCAGGCCTTTGCCTTGGGGAATGCCTTCGGCAATGTCAACGAGGACGACATCGGCGAGTTCCTTATCGGCGATGCGGAGAGCGCAATTCGCGCCGACGTTGCCGGCGCCTACGACTGTTACTTTTTTACGCATAGAATTGTCAGTTTATCGCAGATTGGGGCGGGCGGGGATGGGCAATGCCGCTTACTTTGTGTAGCAGAGCGGTATTTTGCTGAAGTTCAAATTATCTGCTGGACATTTTCGCCGCCGCTGGGTATAGTTTGTTGGATGGGTCCACCAGAACAATTAGTGTAAGCCTTGAGAAGATCGGTCTCGAC
>CAMDKT010000376.1 GCA_945900935.1 Candidatus Sulfopaludibacter sp. SbA3
ATCGCTACCCGGGCTTTGAAATTAGGACTGTACTTTTTTCTCGTCGTCGTCATCGACCTCTCCTTGGTTTTTGACTCCGTCGAAATCTTAGCTTATTGCCTGGTCTGAATTCCTGGGACCACTATAGGCTTCCAGATTGATCTTATCCAGAAGTTTCCGGTGAAGAGTGAATTTCAGCTCCTGATATTCCGGTTTCAGCCCAGTCTTCTTCTGACTGGAATTCTTAAGCAGCCGTTGTTCCCAGCTGAGTTGTTGCGCGCCTTGTTTGGATTCGATGCTAGTTATCATTTACAATCACTGTTCCACTGCCAATTCAGATCATTTCAGAAAGCACTTTGACTGCTCGCCGCGCCTGGACACACTACAGTCTCCAAAAACTCTTCGACTTTCGAGCCGGACCGGCGGCGACACCCGCTAGTTTCGCCGCAAAGGATTCGATAGCGCGTCCCATGTCCGCATCCCGGGTCAACGGTATGCCACGGGTAACAACCCGATGCAGCGAAAAACAGTCATTCGGGATGACTGCGTTTACCGGGGCTCTGAACATTTTTTCCATGTCGGCGGCCCCTATACCTTCCTGCGGACTCAGCCGGTTCACGAGAATTCTGTACCGCGACTTCTCAAAACCGGCAACATCGAGCATCTCTAATGCCTTTCTAGTTAGATGGAGGCTCGGAAGCTCCGCCGTTGTAACCAGACACGCTGAATTCGCTTCGGAAAACGCCAACAACGCTGTCCGATGAAAAATTGAGGGCAGATCCAGGACTACGAAGTCATACTGTTTTCGGACCATCTCGATCACGAGATGAAGTTTCCCGGGATCCAACGTAGCCGCTTGAGGCTCTTCGGGACCGGGTAGAATATCAATCCCGTCCAGATGGGCCGTGAGCGCCTCCCATTCCTCCTGGGCGGGCAGATTTTCGCGGTCAAGAAGGTCCATGAACGAATGCGGGTGCTGATTTTTCAGATAGAAGCCGATCGTTCCACCCATGAGATCCAAATCCAGCAGCAGGACTTTTTTTCCGGAGAGCCGCTGTATGGCGAATGCACTTTGGGCTGCCAGGGTAGACGCGCCCGATCCGGGTTTTGTGCTCGCAAATCCTATGACTGTTCCGAGTTCCCGCTCTTCAATCGCCGCGGGCGCGCGGAGTTTGACGACCCTTCCATACGCCGATTTCTGCGCTTCGGCCTCGAACGGCGTCCAGAGAAAATCGGATGCCCCCGCACGGAGCGAACGCACGATCGCGGGTCCGTCCTGGCACGAATGAAGCCCAACGACCTGTATCGGCGGATTCCGGTTCAACAGGAACCGTATCGTCTCACACGCTTCATCGATTTCCGTCGACAAATCCAATAGCACAACGTCTGGCCTCGACTGGCGTAAGCGCAGTTCGAGGACTTGCTCCGGCAGATAGGATTTCAAGTCGGAAACAACTTGAAAGAGCCGTACGGGCGCCGCCGCGCGTAAGAATGCGTCGGCAACCTCCCGGTTGGGAGAAATCAGCAGCGCGACGATTGGAGTTTCACTGGACTGCATTTTCTGACTCGCGTCCTCTATTTGCTTGATCCTGGCCTCGGACCGGAGATTTATCTGTGACGGCCGCTCTAGGATTCTTTGGCTTTGGCGCGAACGGTTGAACGTGTTGAGTTCTTGGGTTTTTTCGGTGGTTTACTCTTCGAATTTGCCGGCGATACGCCTTGATTGGCTGCCGCCGGCAGGGAGTGCTCCATGAACTCCTTTGGAAACTCGATCTTCGGCCGGGGATCGCTCGCCGTCAATGGCATCGTGATTTCCGGCGTCACCAGGACAATGAGTTCGGAGTTCGATCGATTCTCCGTCCGGCTCTTGAACAGGCTTCCGAGGAGCGGAATATTTGATAGGCCCGGAATCTTGGACATGGTTTCCGTTACACGATTATCCAGGAGGCCACCGATCACGAAGCTCTGCCCCTCGCCGAGTTCGATATTGGTCTCGATCCTGCGGGTGGCCAAGGCGGGAATATTGAAGCCGCCAATGGAGACGGAATTTGCGAGGTCGATCGTGTTGACCTCAGGCTTTACGTAGAGTTTGATTGTTCCGTTTTCGGTGACCTGCGGATTGAATGTGAGACGGATTCCGAATTCCCGGAACTGCACCGTAACGGCACCGGCGTTGGAGCCGCCTTGCAGTATGGGAACGGGGAACTCACCGCCGACTAGGAAGCTGGCTTCCTTCCCATTCGTCGTCACCAAGTTAGGCTCGGCGAGAATCTGGAGAACACCATCCGCTTGGAGCGCCTTTATGAAGGCGCCAATGTTGATATCCGGCCGGAAAGCAAAAATATTGAGCGCGTCGGTGATGCTGAAGGTGTTGTTATTTCCGCCGCCGCCGACTTGAGCCGGCGAGGGAGCCGGCGTGCCGCCCGCAGTGATGCGTCCAGTTGTATTCCCGGCACCGGTTGAAAGCAGATTCACCCCAAAACTCCGGGAGACGTTTCGATTCAATTCCGCGAAGCGCACGCGTAAGAGGATCTGCTTCTCCGGCTTTTGGGGCGCGATGCGCATATTATTGACGACGGTCCTCCCGAGGGGAGTAATGAGCGCGACAGCCCGATCAGCGACCATCTGAGAGCTGACAGTGCCAGTGATCGAAAGTGTGTCGCGCGCCGACTGAACCTGAATATCCTCGTTCGGAAACGTCGATTTGACGATTTTCCGGATTGGCTCCATATTGTGTTCGACCGTTATGGCGTAAAACTCACGCTGTCCCGATCGTGACCAGATAATCAGTGTCGACGTTCCGTGCGATTTCGCGTGAATGAGAATTTCTCGCGCCGTGACGGCGACATAATCGGCGACCTCAGGATTACTCGTCGAAATGCGGCCGATATCCGCTGGGTAATCGATCACGATGCTCTTTCCTAACGTTAACCGCAACTCCTGAGCGTTTTGACCAATAGCGGTCATTCCACAGAACAAGAGTAGAGCGATCACGCGACCGAGCAGTTGCGGCCCGGAATTTAACTGATTACTCATCGGAATCCTTTCCTTCATTAGCCCGTCGTTGCTCCCGGCGTCACGTTTCAGTTGCAAACCAGTAGAGTGACGGACGTGGCCACCTGGTCATCAGATGGTCAATTCTTGCGCGAGCTGATTACCTCCACGGTGCGAACGGTCCCTCGAAAGGTCACAATTTCGTCGGGCGGAGGCGGAGGCGGCGGCGCGGCGTCCGGAGGCGGCGCGATCACTGCGGACGCCACCGTAACCGGTCGAGGCCGAGGTCGAGGCGCCGGCACCTGACCCTCGGAATTCGAGCCCTCACCCCCAGCGTGACTTCGATTTTTCTTGGCGTTTCCACGACCGAACAGTTCATTGAGCTGTCGTCCTGAAGTCTTTTCTATTCCGTGATCACTGCCGTTTCGGAGCACGAGTTGAATTCGCCCTTCGTTGCCGGCAAGCGTTAGCAATTCAGCCTGATCCGGCGACACGAGCACTGTGACGGTGTTGGCGTTGATGGCCTGTCCCTTCGCGTCTGGCTGGTAATTTTGCCCCGCCGAAAGGACCACGATGTTCTGCAGGACGGTCGTGGTGACGGTATCGGTGGAGTCCGGCGGCCTTCCCGTCACCAGGACATCCACGCGCATCCCAGGCAACACAAAACCCGCCACCCCAACGACTTCGGTAACCCGAACCGTTACCGCCCGCATCCCGACCGGGATGATTGGCGCGATACCCTGTCCGCTCCCGCGCTCGCCAAGCCTCCCAATGATGATCGGCTCCTCCAGTAAAATGTTGCTGACGACAGGGCGATCCATGACCTCCTCGACCTTGGAGAAGGCTCCCTTCGGGAATTGAGCCGCGGGAATCTTGCTGATCTTTACGTCTCCCGGCTTGATTGAGCCGCCGAGTCCCAGCGGTTTCGCCGCCACGACAACGTCCTTCATATCCTTCGACTCTGGCGCTTTCGCGGCCGGAGCCCCGGCTCCAGCCGTCAACTGATAGAAGATCGCGGAGACAAGCAGCGCGAAAACGAGACTGACTCCGAGAACTGTAAGGAACCTGCGATCCATATCTTCTACTCTTTCGTAATGCCCTTTTAATGCGCTGTGAAGCTGGTCCGCCTCTGACTATCGCTCCCGGTCACTCCGAGCGAGCAATGTGGAAGCGACAAAGCCGCCTCGCAGCGCATACTCAGCCAAACGCATTCCGCCCGGTAAGCGCCACGCCGGAGCCGCCAAGGTCTCAAGCGGCGAGCGCAGTCCCGCTCGCGTACTCCGGTCCGCTAAACGTTTGCCGCCGGGTGCCATCGCATTCTTGGACTGAGCGCTCTTCATATGCCAATTGATCTCCACTACTTCTTTTCGACCGTTCCGGCGGTTTTCATTAGGCATGGAATCATCATTTCCTGAAGATCGTTCCTGGGGCTGCCGCCGCCTTGCGATGGAATAGAACAGCTTTCTCTCCATCTGCCACAAGTTCCCATTTGTTATTCCGCCGGAGCGCGCCCTGGATCGCCCAATCCCGCGGAACCAGCACCGTATCAAATTGAAACTGTTCTACTTGTTCCTCAGCGATCACTCCGCCCCCCATCAGACTTAAATACGCTCGACCCAGTTTTTCCCCATAGAAATCGCTACGCCCGTCGAAAAACACTCGTTGCCGAGGATAGAACCGGTACGACAGATAATCCCCCCACTCATCGGAGGTAAGTACACGCTTCCCCTCAATCACGTTCCTATGCGTCTCGACCAAGCCAACCGGGAATTTCTCCTCCGGGAACGTTTTAGGCCACGCGATGGGACGGTCCACGAAGATCATGACGATGGCCGGCAGCAACACCCAGATGCTAGTACGAACAAATCCCGGGCGAAGGTCACAGGACAATTTGTCAAACGTCCTCAATACCGCCCGTCGCGGAAGACCTGGGACTATTTCCTTCCACCAGGCAGACAATTCCGCCGCCAATATCGGTCCGGCTACGAGCAGGAAGATCGGCACATGCCGCACGGAACTCAAACTGAGGTGCGCCCAGCCGACAACGAGAAGCGCGTCAACCCAATTCCCCCGTCGAACCGCCCGATACACGCAGATCAGCGATCCGAACAGCAATATCTCAAAAAACAGCATCGCCTCCGAACGGAAACGGGGCGATTGGAATTCATCCACCGCCTCCCGAATCCAATCACTCCGCAGGTAGGCGACGATGTGCTCATGCAAGTGATATCCATATGGATTCACAACAGATACAGCCAGACAACTGAAGGCCAATACTGCGTATCGGCGCGCCATCAACCAGTCTTTTGCCAACGCTGAACCGGCGCAAACCAGCCCTAAACACGCCACCAAGCTTAAGAACCCGCCGTGCAGGTTCGCCCATACGATGGTTAACGGCACCAGCAGCCAGATTCGTGCCGATCGATTTTTCCGGTCCGCTTCGACCATCCACAGCGCCGCCGCCAGAAACACCAATGTGAAAAGATGCGGCCGGGCCAGATAGTGAATCGCCGAAGACCCGCTCGTCAGCAGTAGAAGCGGCAAAGCGATCAGCGGTGTCGCGCCTCGCCACATCGCGTGCCGGAACACGATGAGCAGGTACGCCGGGATCAACAACCCCAATCCAAGGACAACGCCTTTCAACCCAGCCCAGCTGTGCAGAAGCGACATCCACACCTCGGCGCCCCACTCCCAGGCGTACCACGCCTCCCCAGCCTTCGAGAAGGACATGAAATCCTGGCGCGGAAATGCACGGTGCTCCCGAATCCAGTCGCCGACGCGGATGTGCCACCCCGTATCGCCATCCGACAACAGCGCCAGCCATCCATTCGGCCCCGCCAGGAACAGCCAGATTATCAATGAAAGAAACAGGAAATCGGCCAGCGTCGGGGTCCAGACCGATGTCACCACCGGTGCCGGAATTAATGGCGGCGAGATCCTCGTCTCCACCGAAGCACTCAACGACCGCAAATCAGACGTCGCCCCGTGAGTCTCAATTTCAGGCTGCACAAGAAGCAATCGGACGGATTCGTCCAAAACCTTAGGCGGTCCGCCGGACTTCCCCAATCGGTTCTGTCTCCGATAACAGCCGTGAGCCCCGCACAGCCAATTCGTAGCGGTCACGGACTCCTGTCTTCTCAAAAACATGCATCAAATGCACTTTCACGGTCCCAGGCGTAATCGTCAGCCTCTCGGCAATCTCACGATTCTTCATGCCCTGCGAGACAAGCTCGACGATCTCGCGCTCCCTCGG
>CAMDKT010000377.1 GCA_945900935.1 Candidatus Sulfopaludibacter sp. SbA3
CAAGGCTTACACTAATTGTTCTGGTGGACCCATCCAACAAACTATACCCAGCGGCGGCGAAAATGTCCAGTAGATAATTTGAACTTCAGCAAAATACCGCTCTGCTACACAAAGTAAGCGGCATTGGGCAACAGCCTCCCCCTTCCCTATGCCGATACCCGCATCGTCGACGAAGTCCCAACGACAGCCCAAATCCGCCACACCTTCGTCATCAGCCCCACCCTCATCAACCAGGTCAGCTACGGCTTCAGCCGCTTCTGGGTACCCATCACCAACGCCACCATCGACGGCGATTGGATGACCAAAGCCGGCGTCCGCGGACTCCCCGCCGGTGAAGCCGCGTCCTCATTCCCCGAAGTCGCCTTCGCCGGTCCCAACTCCATCACCGGCTGGCGCGGCATTAACTCCCGAGCCTTCACCGAAGCCCTCAATAACTTCACTTTCCAAGACAACGTCCAATGGACCCACGGCAAACACGCCGTCACCGTTGGCTTGCAACTCCAGTGGCTCCAAGCCAATGTAAGCACCAACGCCTACGGCAGTATCGCTACCTGGAACTTCTCCAACACCCAAACCGCCGGCTTCAGTCCCCAAGGCACACTGCTCACCGCCACCGGCAACTCCTACGCCAGCTACCTCCTCGGCGCTGTCAACGCCGCCGGGGTCACCGAGGATTCCGTCGTCGGCACCGGCGCCCGCTACGGTACCTACGCCTGGTGGATCCAGGATAACTTCAAAGTCAACAACCGCCTCACTCTCAATCTCGGCCTCCGCCACGACATCATGCTGCCCCACAAAGAAGTTCTCGACCGCGTGTCCTTCTTCAATCCCGACGCCCCCAACTCCGCCGCCGGCGGCATCCCCGGCATTCTCCAATTCATGGGCAACGGAACCAACAGTTGCAACTGCCGCACCACCATCAAGACCCACTACAAAAACTTCGGCCCCCGCATCGGCATCAATTACATGGTCGATTCCAAGACGGTGATCCGCACCGCCTACAGCATTATGTACACCCGCCGCGGTGCCGTCGGCGGACGTGGCGGCGGCCGCACCGGGACCGGCACCCTCGGGTTCTCCGCCAGCCTCAGCTTCATCAGTCTCGATCAGGGAATTAGCCCCGCCCTCTACTGGGACAACGGTGTCCCCGGCTATGAAAAGCCACCCTTCACCGACCCTACCTTCGGCACCGGCTTCAACGGCTCCGGCCGCGCCGGCTCGACCATGCAATATGGCGATCCCGACATCGGCGGCCATCCGCCCCGTTATCAGAACTGGAACTTCGGCTTCGAACGCGCCGTCACCGCGTCGCTAACACTCGGCGTCAACTACGTCGGCAGCAACGGCCACTATCTCAGCGGCGGCGGTCGCAGCGAGTGGTCCGCTCAGATCCACCCTCGCTTTCTCGCCCTCGGCAACTTACTGCAAGCCCAAGCTACGCCCGCTAACATCGCCTCCGCCAACAACATCGTCTCGGGCATCAAGCTGCCATTCTCCAACTTCGCCGGAACCATCTCCCAAATGCTCCGCCCCTTCCCGCAGTATCCCAACGTCAGCGACCTCTGGGGCGAAGTAGCAAATTCGAATTACAACTCCCTGCAAATCACCCTGAACAAACGCCTTTCCAAAGGTCTGGTATTCAACAGCAACTACACCTTCGCGAAAGCCTTCGGTGACGACGCCGGTGCCCGCAGCGCCTACAACTGGAAGACCGAAAAGGCTCAGCAAGTCGACCCCACCCACGTCATCAACGCCCTATTCGTCTACAGCGTTCCGTTCAAGCAAAAACTAATCGCCAACTGGCATCTATCCGGCATTACGACATACCGTTCCGGCCAACTCTTCGGAACCATCACCGCCAATTGCCTCCTGCCCAACGCCGGCGGCTGCTACGCCGACTACACCCCCGGCTTCACCGGAGCGTTACGAATCAACGGCGACTACGGCAGCGGCAACGTCCGCGGCACGTCCTACGTCGAAAGATCCGCCTTCGCCAACCCCGCCGCCTTCAACTACGGCAACACGCCAAGAACCGGCGCATTCGGCCTCCGCGGCCCCAGCAACTCCAATCAAAGTCTCAGCCTAAAAAGAGAATTCGTCCTCCACGAAGGAATCAAATTCAGCCTCCAGGCCGACGCCTTCAACGTCTTCAACTGGGTCCGCTTCGCCAGCCCCAACCTAAACATCACCAACGCCAACTTCGGCCGCATCACCGGTGTCGCCAACTCGCCTCGGGCCGTGCAGCTTAATGCCCGGATTAGTTTTTAACGCCCCCATCACCCCGCCTCAATAGGTTCTCGAGGCGTTCTACAAGTTCAGGCAGTTTGGAAGTGGCTGTCGTCCAAACAATTTCGATGCTTACATCGAAGTACGCATGGATGAGACGGTTTCTCATTCCCACAATGATGGGCCAGGGAATGTCCGTAGCCAGGACTCTCACTTCGTCGGAGACCTTACTCGCGGCCTCACCAATAATCTCCAGCTCCTTTACCAGCGCCAGCACGAGCATTCGGTCGGTCTTCAGATCATCAAGCGTACGCCCATCCAGAAATGTCAGTGCCTCGCGAGCCGCGTCGAGCATATGTTGGAGCCGAACGAGATCAGTTTCGTTCATACTGGGGCAGCGCTGAGGCCACAACTTGGTCGCGGAAGTACTGGCTCAACTCCTCGGCCGTTCGCAAATCGACCTTGCGCCCGATGGCATTCGAAAGCTCCATCTCCATCGTGACAATATCGAAATAAGAAACCGGCGCGCCAAGCTCAAATTCCACCAGCATGTCCACATCGCTATTTGGCCCGAACTTCGCCGTCAACACGGAACCGAAAAAGGATAGCTTTCGGATTTGGTTCCGGCGGCAAAATGCAGCGATGAAGTCGTTCGATACGGGAATCGGTAATGCAGACATCGATCATCCTTCAATATTCAGTATCCCATGCGGTCGTTTGACGCCGGCAAGAGTTCCGGCGCCCTACGCAACCGGCTGCGACCAAACCGCGCAAAACGCGCCAGCCTCCAGCCCGAATCTGAACATCACCAACGTCAACTTCGGCCGCATCACCGGTGTCGCCACCTCCCCCCTCGCTGTGCAGCTGAACGCCCGAATCAGTTTCTGATTTAGACCCGCGCCCCCATTAGCGCTACACCGGGCCGGCAACCTGGATGCGGAACTCTTGCAACCGCAGGTGCTGGCGCATAATGAAAAGAGTGTAGGATCGAAGCCCAAAGGCATGGATGCAATGACCCCCGAAACCCGTAACCGCGTTCACGCTCTGATCGATCAACTGCCCCCCGTTCAATTGGCCGCCCTCGAAACCATATTGCAATCGATGCTCGATCCGTTTGATGATGAGCCCTACACCGAAGAGGACCGTCTGGCCGTCGCCGAGGCTGACGAATGGCGTAAACACAATGACCCCATTCCGCTCGATAATGTCCTGGCCGATTTCGGCCTCACCATGGCCGACTGGGAAACAATGAGCAAGACGCCTCTGTCTGACGACAACGACGGTTGGAGATCCGGCATTGCCATTTCGGCATGTCGGATTTAAGCCGGACCTTTCCGGAGAAGCTCCAAGAGGGACCATTGCACTTCATGCCGACAAATGCGAGTCACGGAGTAACCGAGGGGATCGCATAAAGATTGACGATTTCAGCTTCCCGCATCTCGGGCGTCTGCACCATAGCTGTGCCGACCGCAAGTTGCTCGACTGTATCCACCACGTCGATACCTTTGTGAACACGTAGAAAACCTGCGACCTTTCGCGAAGCTGGGTGGTTCGTACGAAAGACAATTTTCGTGCCGGCGTTGCCAAGAACGTCTGGATGAAAATCATCGAGTTGCTGCGTGGCGGCTATTACGGCGATACCGAATTTGCGGCCCTCCTTCATGATTTTCGGAAGCGTAGTGTCTTTGCAAATCCGGTGCGCTTCGTCAAGGACTATCGCAAGGCGAAGGTGGTTGCATTCACCCCAGCGAAACATGTCCTTGTAGATTTTTCGAAGGACAAAGGCGCCTGCGGCCATCTGGGTCGTCTCCATGGACATCCGGTGGAGATCGATTACCAGCCCCTTCCGCGTTACCGCGAGCAAATCGGTCGTCGTCGCCGCACGGTTCTCGTCGAACATGTTGAATTCAAAAATCGGTTTACAGCGAATAAGTGTGTTCCTGGCGCCCGTCTGGCTCTCATAGTCCCGGATCTTCTTCTCGAGGTCGGCGAGCCTGGGAAGGGGCGCCGTGGGGTCATCATTCGCTCCGCTTTCGAGGTAACAATCGCGCATGGCATCGTAGATTACACCGCGTTGTATGTCCCCTAGCTGAAACACGTATTGGAAGATTTCAGAAACCGCGAAGCAGTTGGCCTTCCAATCGTCCGATCCCGCTGCGGTTTCGAACGGTGAGAATGGAAGTCCCTTCGTTGCATCCCAAATCGTCGGACGAATCCTATCGACATAAACCGAACCGGGCATCGAGAACTGGCCATGAAAATCGAGAATGATAGCCGGCAACTCCTGCTTGTGCATCTCGAGAAGCAACCTGGTAGTTATCCAAGATTTGCCCTGTCCAGGTATTCCAAGGACGAAAAGATGGGGACTTCCTTTCACGCTCGCTCGCCACTGGACTTCGTTGCCTTGGTCGGTCTGGCCGAGTCCAACCAAGACCTCCTCCGGGCCAGAGGCATCGGCCCGCGCTGCATTCTCCTGGAAACTAGTTGGATCTTCTGACTCTTCTGACAGACTCGGACCAATATCAGCCTGAATGACAGGCGAAGCTACGTCAACGATCTCGGACTCAACCGCTTCCGGCGGTTCGCTCACTCTAAATGGCGTCTCGCCAGCGAAATCGGCCGCACTCAGAACTCTTATGCTTGCGCCGCGATGCGAGAATGGCTTCTGCTTCTTGCCAGACAAATCTACAACGAAGCCGGCGCGAGTCGTACGGAGATGAGGATACCCGGATTCCAGACCATCAATCGCCAGCAGAATTTCTTTTAAGGCGCTGCTGCTTTCGATGAATCCGTATCGTTTGCCGCGCAATGCATAGAAGCGAAGAATACCGGCCAACTTAGACCGCTGCAGTACATGATCGATGCGTCGCTCCGGTTGGAAAAACAGAGAACGGAACTGGTTCTCCGTGCTCTCCATTTGATCGCACATCCGATCGGCCAAACCCGTATAGTTCACTTGGCTTTGGCGCGATTTCACTTCAATGAAACTCGCTTCTACTTTCCGCCGGCCGCCAAATCGAATTTGGATCAGATCGCAGCGGTTCAGAACGCCGCTCTCGTCCTTTCGGGAAGTTCTGGGTTCGCCCGCCGCGAAGATCTCAGGATGAGCGTCCACCGGAACAAGTATGCTGTTCGCGATTCCGCCGGTCGCCCTGAGCCAGGCCACAACAACGCCAAGGCTGGCAGCTTCTTTCGCGCGGGAGTTATCCCGGATGAGCCGCAAAGCCAGCCTTCCCGAAACGCTTTTCAACTGCTGCAACGCCTCCCCCACGCTTTCCTCGACCACTGAGAAACCGAGATCATTCATTGCGCGAGAGAGAATATCTTCGACTTCCTCCCGCCACATCGTCGTTACGACGAGCCGGTGCCCAAGTCCGTCTATGAACTCGGGCGCATAATCTAATAGATACTTGCGGGAGACGGCCGAGAGAAACGGATCCTCCGGGTCGTCAAAGAGATCAATTCCGAGATAACGGTCCATCAAGATCACCCAGTCTGCCTTATGATGGATCCTATCCAGGTCCGAACGGGTCTTCTCATCCAAGGTGAGAGATAATGACACTCGCTCCTCGCCGCCCGCAGGTTTGGGCCCGCTCTGGAGTGCGGTTGCCGCATTCAACATGCGTGCATGTGTGTCGATCAATTCGGTTGTGTAGGCACCTGCGACAGGATGCTTCTGGTGTACGGTCTCTGGATCGTAAGCTATCTGATGCAACCAGCGAACCTGCTTGCCGTTGCTTGAAAACTCCGTCGCAATGTAACTGTTCACCCCCTTGATTTTGCGGTTCCCGGCGGCTGCTTCCGGTCGAATTGTCTGGACAAATCCCACGGAATCGTTTAACGTATGGTGGATGACTGCGAGATCCGCTCAAGCAGGCAGTGGGCATTCGCCCGCACAGCCGCCAAGCCGGGAAGAGCTGCGGCGGAAAATCGAACGGCAGCAGCGAGAGATTGAGGAACTGCGCGAGCAGGTAGTCGAACGGGATCAACAGATCACCG
>CAMDKT010000378.1 GCA_945900935.1 Candidatus Sulfopaludibacter sp. SbA3
CGGTATTGCCCCAAACATTGGCGCCGCCGCCGGTCATCCGAATCGGCGGCCCGATCTCCATGGACCCCGCTTTCGGCGTCACGCCAATATCGCCGCTGCCATCAAACGCCTGTCCCCAGGAACAAACAGCCGCCAGTAAAATCAAAAATCGCATGAAAATCTCCTATGCCGGGTTATGGCACACATTACACTCATTCGAAGCCTTCTCTTCATCATGACAGTTCATGCAGGAGTTCATGTCGATGGGCTTTTCCTTCACCATCACGTCCCGCGCCGCCACGTCCCCATGGCACTTCGCGCAAGCGGCGGAGCTGGAATGTACCTTATGCGAAAACCAGACATAATTCGGCAGCTTATACACCCGCACCCACGGCACTGGTTTCTTCTCTTTCACAAACGCCGCCAACTTTTGAATCGCCGCCGAATCCCTCTTCACCGCCGCATGGCACTGCATGCAAACCGTCTCCGCCGGGAACGTCGCCGCCTCTCCCTTCCCAGGCATTGCATGACATCCCACGCATTCCAAACCCAACGCAATATGCTTCTTGTGGCTATACGGAATCGGCTGTTCCGCCGCCGCCAACACAAACAAACTAAGGAAGAGCAAACGCAACGTACCCATCTCCTGACTTCGTCGTCATCCGGCCCCCGCCGCCGCAAGCAATCACCACATACTGCTTCCCGTTCACCGAGTAAATCGCGGGCGTCGCATACCCCCCTGCCGGGAGCTTCGTCTCGAATAACACCGCGCCCGTCTTCGAGTCATAAGCCCGGAACATTTCATCGCGAGTCGCGCCGATAAATAACAAACCATTCGCCGTCACCGCCGGCCCACCCATATTCTCCGTGCCCACATCGCGCGTCGTAACATCACTCTTCCCAAACACCTTCTGCCACACAAAATCGCCTTTATTCAAGTTAATTGCCGTCAACAATCCCCACGGCGGTTTCGACCCTGGATTGCCTTTCTCATCGCGTATCTTCGTGTACCCATTCAGCGAATACGGATACCCGGCTCCGGCGGGCGCGTCAATCAACTTATGTATCGAAGCCACGGTCTGCGAGTTCACGTACAAGACCCCCGACGGATCCCACGCGGCCCCGCCCCACAACCCGCCCCCCAGCGTCCCTGGCAGTACCACCGAACCCTGGCGGCTCGGCGGCACATACAACCCGTCATTCTTCAAATCCGCCAACTGCTTGGTAATCTGCGCCTGCACTTCCGGCGTCAGATCGCTCGGCTCGAATGTTTGCGGCGAAAACGGCGGCGGTTTCAACGGGATCGGCTGCGTCTTCGATGCCACTTCCCCCGGCATCGTCGACGCCGGAAACGGCCTCTCTTCAACGGGCAGCAACGGCTTGCCCGTCTCCCGGTCCAGAACAAACACAAACCCCTGCTTGGTGATCTGCGCCAGCGCGTCTTTCCCGTTCCAACGAATCAAATTCGGATTCGCGGGCAAGTCCCAATCCCATATGTCATGGTGCAGCGTTTGGTAATGCCAGATCCGTTTTCCCGTGGAAGCATCCAACGCCACAATGGCATTCCCGAATAAGTTATCCCCCACGCGGTCTCCGCCGTAAAAATCAAACGCCGGCGAACCCAAACTGACATACACCACGCCGCGTTTCTCATCCAAACTCATCCCGCCCCAGTTATTCGCTCCGCCAATGCTTTTCCAGGCATCCTTCGGCCATGTTTCGTATCCGACTTCCCCCGGATGCGGAATCGTATGAAAGATCCAACGCCGCTTCCCCGTCCTAACATCAAACGCCCGGATATGACCCGGCGCCGATGTCCGCGGCCCCTCGCCCACGCTGGACCCCATGATCACCAAGTCCTTGTAAACAACCCCCGGCGTCGTCGCTCCGCTAAACGCTCCCGCCGGTTCCCGGTCTAACTCCTTGGTCATGTCAATCCGCCCGCCGACGCCGAACCCTTCGACTAACTTGCCCGTCTTCGCATCCAACGCAAATAAGTAAATCCCGGCCGAGTACAAAATGCGTTTATCCGCGCCCGACTCCCAATACATCACCCCGCGATTCACTCCCCGCGTCTTCACTTCAACCGGATCAAACCGCCAGATCTCCTTGCCGGTCGCGGCGTCCAGCGCCACTGCCATCAGCGTGGGCGTCGTCGCATACAGCACGCCGCCAATCACCAGCGGCGTGCACTGCATCATCGTCCGTCCGCGCGCGTCCCCGTCGCCGGAGTGATACTCCCAGGCAACTTTCAACTTCGACACATTGGCCTTCGTGATCTGGGTCAACGGCGAATATCGATTCCCGTCATTCCCTCCGGACCACGTCCGCCAATCCGTCTGCGCGGTCAATACGGCAGCCGTCAATACCAGCAAATATCGAATTACCAAGGCATCGTCCTCTTCGTAATCTTAACAGATCGGGCGCTCGGATAGAATCAAGAGATGTTCACCCGCCGCGCATTCCTCTCCCTCGCCGCCCAACAACCGCAGCGTCCCAATATCCTCTTCGTCATGGTGGACGAGATGCGCTCCGATTGCATGGGCTGCGTTGGCCACCAAACCGTCAAAACACCGACGCTCGACTCGCTCGCCAAACAGGGCGTTCTCTTCCGCAACGCCTACACCGTCTCCCCCGTCTGCTGCCCCTCGCGCGCCAGCGTCTTCTCTGGCCGCTACTCGCGCGTCCACGGCGTCGTCCGCAACGGCATTCCCCACAACGACGGCGAAATTTTTCTCCCCACCATCCTCAAACACTACGGCTACCACACCGCCATCGCCGGCAAACTCCACTACAACCCGTCCCGCTTTTCTTACGGCTTCGATAACTTCTGGACCTTCACCAGCGAAGGCCCCACGCCGCAGGACGGCCATATCGCCTACCTCCGCAAAAAACACGGCAAATCCGCCGCCAAATGGGCTCGCAAACCCGGTACCGAACCCTGGCCCGATGACGAGCTCGGCCGCGACGTTGGCGAATTCGCCTACCCCATCGAAGACTTCGAAACCGAATGGATCACGGACCGTTCCATCGGCTATCTCCGTCAACGAGCGCAATCGCAACAGCCCTTCTTCCTCTTTGCCAGCTACTTAAAACCCCACTCCCCCAGCGTCGAACCGAAGCCCTATTTCAATCTCTACAATCCCGCCACAATTCCGGTCGTACCCCTTCCAAGAGACGCCAAAGAAATTCGCGCCAAAGCGAAAGGCCGCGCCCGGCGAAAGCACATCGACGACGAACAAATGCAGCGCGTCATGACCGCTCTCTACTACGGCGCCATCACGCACATCGACACCGAACTTGCGCGTCTCTTTGCCGAACTCACGCGCTTGGGGCTTGCCAAAAACACCGTCATCCTTTTCACTTCCGACCACGGTAATATGCTCGGCGACCGCGGCCTTTGGTTCAAGGACTTCATGTACGAAGGCTCCGCCCACGTCCCTCTGATCATCAAGACACCCACCGCCAAACCTCGTGAACAACAGCAGATCATCGAGAACATCGACCTCATGCCGACGATTCTCGACTACGCCAAAATCCCGGTCCCCAATGGCATCCAGGGCCGCAGCTTCCATGCGTTAATCGAAAAAGGCAAGCAGCCAAACTGGAAAAACCGCTGCATCTCCGACCTCACCGCCACCATGCACCTCGCTCATGGATGGAAGTTCATCGACAATCACAACGGCACGTTGGAACTCTACAACCTGACGAACGACCCGCTCGAAAAAGAAAACCTCGCCAACGATCCGCGGTCGAAATCCCGTCTCGATTTCGCCCAATCTGAACTCACCAAATGGCGCGCCGAAAATCCGCCGAAAATAAACATCCCCGGCTTAACGCCACCCGATTACACGAAACTCGATAAGGCCGAGCGCGACGCACTCGTAGCACAATAGAAAGAATGTCCCGTTGGCTAATCACTCTCACCGCCCTCTCACTGCGCGCCCAAACCCCGGACCCCATTCTTGAAACCATCAAGGCCGATCAGGCTTGGACGCTCGAACAGCAGATCAGCATCTGCCAAATCCCGGCTCCGCCGTTCAAGGAAGCCGAGCGCGGCAAAGAGTTTGCCCGCCGCCTGGCCACGCTCGGCCTGGAGGACATCCGCACCGATAGCGAAGGCAACGTCATCAGCCGCTGGCCCGGCTCGAATGCGCCGAAACCGTTGATCGTTTTCAGCGCCCATCTCGATACCGTCTTCCCCGAAGGCATGGACGTCACCGTCAAGCGCGAAGGCAATCAAATCAAAGGTCTCGGCATCGGTGACGACTGCCGCGGCCTCGCCAGCGTCCTGACGGTCGCCCGCGCTTTTCAAAAACATAAAGCCGTTTTCAACGGCACCATTCTCTTCGTCGCCACCGTCGGCGAAGAAGGGCAAGGCGATCTCCGCGGCGTCCGTCATCTCTTCAACAAGGAGCTCAAAGGGCAAATCGACGCGTTCATTTCTGTCGACGGCAGCGGTACCGGGTTGGCCTCCCGAGGCGTCGGCAGCAATCGATATCTGGTCACTTACAAGGGCCGCGGCGGCCACAGCTACGGGGCGTTCGGCATGCCCAACCCCGCCCACGCCATGGGCCGCGCCATCGCCCGCATCGCTGATATCCAAGTTCCTACTTCGCCTAAAACCACTTTCAACATCGGTCGCGTCGAAGGCGGAACTTCCGTCAACTCCGTTCCGATCTCCGTCTCCATGGAAGTCGACATGCGCAGCGAATCCGCCAAGGAGCTCGCGGTTTTGGATGAAAGAATGCGAGCCGCTTTCCAACACGGCATCGATGCCGAAAAGCAGCGCTGGCCGAATTCAAAAGGTCCCCTCGATCTCGAGATCAAAATCATGGGCCTTCGCCCAGCGGCGGAGCCGCCGGACTCGCTGCCAATCGTGCAGAAGGCGCTGGCGGCCGCCAAAACCGTCGGCGTCACCATTTTCGCTACGCGTTCCGGCTCGACCGATTCCAATATTCCGATGAGCCTCGGCATCCCCGCCATTACTATCGGCGGCGGGGGCCGCGCGCAAGGCGCACACTCCATCGACGAGTCCTACGAAGACACTCCCGACTCCTACAAGGGCCCGCAATGGGCCGCTCAGATTCTCAAAAACCTCACCGAAAAATGATCAAGATTCAAGCCGATCTCACACCCGCCGCGCTCCTGCCAAAAATCGAGAAACTGTGGACCGCTTCGGCCGCCAAAATCCGTTCGCTCGAAGACGCCTGGGAACCGTCGAAAGGCGCGCCCGTCTTCACCGTCAACGGCCGCTACACTTCACGCGGCTGGACCGAATGGACACAGGGTTTTCAGTTCGGCGCGTCCATCCTTCAATTCGACGCCACGGGCGAACAATGGTTTCTGGAGCAAGGCCGCAAACGAACCGTTGAACTCATGGCCCCGCACATTACCCACGTCGGCGTGCATGACCACGGTTTTAATAACGTCTCCACTTACGGCAACTTACTTCGTTTAATGGACGAGGGCAGAATCCCGCACAATGAGTGGGAACGCCATTTCTACGTTCTCGCGCTGCAATGCACCGGAGCTATTCAAGCCGCCCGCTGGTCGAGCGTCAACGGAGGCGGCGGTTATATCTACTCCTTCAATGGTCCGCATTCCCTATTCGTCGACACGATTCGTTCGTTACGCGCGCTGGCCCTCAGCTACAAACTAGGCCACGTCCTGATGGGAGAAAATGACGAACAGATCGATTTACTCGACCGTCTCATCAACCACGCTGCCGCCACCGCAAAATTCAACGTCTATTACGGCGAAGGCCGCGATTCCTACGATACACTCCCCGGCCGCACCGTCCACGAAATGGTTTTCAATCGTAACGACGGCAACGCCCGCTGCCCCAGTTCGCAGCAAGGTTACTCGCCGTTCACGACGTGGACACGAGGCCTGGCCTGGGCCATGCTAGGCTTCGCCGAGCAACTGGAATTCTTCGCCGCCAAAGGAATCGTCCTTGAGCCATCGTTTATGGAAAAAGCCGCTCGGGCGACGTGTGATTTCTATATCGCCAACACCCCGACATGCGGCGTCCCCTACTGGGACACCGGCGCCCCCGGCCTGGCAAATCTCCCCAACCACAACGACAAACCAGCCGACCCTTTCAACGAGCACGAGCCCGTCGACTCGTCCGCCGCCGCCATCGGAGCCCAAGCCCTGCTAAGACTGGGCCGTTTAACCGGCGAGACAAGATACACGCAAGCCGGTCTGACCGTAGCAAATACAATC
>CAMDKT010000379.1 GCA_945900935.1 Candidatus Sulfopaludibacter sp. SbA3
AACCGCGTGCCCCGTCCGCCCGCCAGAATTAGGGCGTAGTAATGATCTGACTTAGCCATGACTTAGTAACTTAGTAACCCAGCGGGTAAGCCTTGACAAATTGAAAGGTCCGCTTCCAGCGTGTCTTGGGAATGAAGTTCTTTATGAGGTTGATCACTTGGTCAACCGAGTATCCAGCCAGATGCTCCGTCGAAGCTTCAAACGACCACCAGATGATTAACGGCTTGCCCATGATATTCTCCCGGGGAACTAGGCCCCAGTACCGCGAATCGTCCGAATTCTCGCGGTTGTCGCCCATGCACAGGTAGAAGCCTTGCGGCACGTTGAGAACGCCGTCCTTTACGTTATCCCGCAGCATCTCCGCGCCGCGCGGGTAGACGTAGGAGGGCGACACCGTGGGAAAGTTAGCCGCGTACGGGTCCTGATTCGGCCCCGTGAACTGCGCGTACGGCTCCTCCGCCGGCTTGCCGTTCAGGATCAGCTTTTTCTCGACAAACTGGATCTTATCGCCGGGGATGCCGATCACCCGCTTCACATACGGCATGTTGATGTTCAACGGGTAGCGGAAGACCACGACATCCCCGCGCCGCACTTCCTGGTAGGGCAGAAAGTACTTGGTAATCGCCCCCGGCGGCGAATACGGGATCTTATCGACGATCAAATGATCGCCCGTCATGATCGTCGTTTCCATCGACGCTGTCGGCACCACGAATGGCTGCGCGACGGTCGATGTAAACCAGACCAGCAGGACGATGTTAAAGGCCCAATCGGCAATCCAGTGGCGCTCGGGCGGCGGTTTTGGTGCTTTCTTTTTGAAGAACATTCAGTCTTTAGAAGGATACCCTTGAATCAGATTAAAAGTGCGCCGCCACCGCGTCTTCGGCAAGAAGTTACGGAATAGATCGGTGACGTGTTCCAACGATGGCGTTGAAGACTGCAACCGGTGTGTCGGCGCGTCGTAGGACCAGTAGATGATCAGCGGCTTGCCGATAATGTTTTCGCGCGGCACGAAACCCCAGTAACGCGAATCCAACGAATGGTCGCGATTGTCGCCAAGCGCGAAGTAGGCGTTTTCGGGGACCACTATCTCGCCGTCGACAACATGACGCTGCAGCATCGTGCGGGCCCCTTCGTCGATGCTCGTGTTCGGCTCCGAAGGAAAGCTGTCCCGGTAGGAGTCAAAGAAGCCGCTCTTATGGACCTTGTAAGGCTCCTCAATGGGCTTCCCGTTCCGGAATACCTGCTTGTTCTCGATCTTGATCCGGTCACCGGGGACGCCAATGACGCGCTTAACGAAAGTGAACTTGATATCGGTCGGCCAGCGGAAGACGATAATGTCGCCGCGCTTGGCCTCGCTGTAAGGCAGGAGGTATTTGCTGATGGGCCCCGGCGGTGAGTACGCCAGCTTATCGACCAGCAAATGGTCGCCGATCAGCAGCGAGTCCTCCATCGAACCGGTGGGGATAACGAATGCTTGAACCAGCGTCGTGGTGCCGAAGAGCAGCAGCAGGATGGTGACCGTCCATTCAGCAACTGCGTGGCGCGGCGGATCCTGCGGCGGATCAACGGGCGCCATGGGAGCGGCGGCGTCATCTTCTATGGTTGGGCTGGACACGTACCTCCTTTTAATTCTACTCAAACAGCCAGTAGCGCAGATAGCGGAACAGCTCGACGAGCGCAATGATTAGATTCAGCGTGCCGATGCCGCTGACGGCGCCGCGGAACCAGGGGCTGAGCCAAACGGCATTCCAGCCCTGCCGCCAGTTGGCGAACATGTTCTGATCCCAGCCGTCCATCCACGGGTAAACGACCAGGAATGCGCCGAGTTCAAAGCAAAGTATGATCCAGGCCAGGCCGGAGCACATGGCCATCCAGGACCGTTTCTTAGGAAACGGAGGCGGAGCAGGAGTGGTCAAAGGCCTCCCTCCGCGAACAGAGACCGCTGCGCCCGGTCGCGGACCGGCGCATAGGTCATGCGATGTTCCGGCGTCGGTCCGAGCCGGTCAAGGCCAGCCAGATGAGCCGGAGCGCCGTAGCCCTTGTTGCTGGCCAGATCGTAGCCGGGGTAGAGAGCGTCGAGTTCCCGGAGACGGGCGTCGCGGGAAGTCTTCGCCAGAATCGAGGCGGCGGCGATGGACCGTGACAGGGCGTCGCCGTGAATGATGGCCTGCTGCGCCAACGGCAGATCGACGGTGGTCGCGTCGATGAGCAGGTAGTCAGCGGGGACGGCAAGCGCTTCAACCGCCCGCCGCATGGCGAGCCGCGAGGCCTGCAGGATGTTGATCCGGTCGATCTCGGCGGCGGTGGCGATGCCGACCGCGAAGGCGACGGCCCGCTCCCGGATGAGGACGGCGAGCGCCTCGCGAGTCTCCGCGTCGAGGACTTTTGAGTCGTTAAGCCCGCGAATGGGTTTATCCGGGTCGAGAATGACAGCGGCGGCATAGACGGGACCGAAGAGGCAACCGCGCCCGGCCTCATCGACGCCGGCGACAGCGGAATAGCCGCTCTGCCGCGCCAGCCGTTCCAGTTCGAAGGAACACTTAGAGGTGGGCAAACGCGGCAGCCTCCTGAGAAGCATTTGATCCGCCTACGCGGGACTCACCGGATACCGAGCCGCGTCTAGGGACCGCACTCACGATTTCACCCTGTTCGGGCGGCGGCACCGCGACCACTCCCTGACGGCCCCGGCTCGGTAACCGGTATTGCGAGACACTTCGGGCCTGCCGCTGCCCAGCGGTTGACGTTTGGAGGTTCCTCGTAGTCGGCAAGCCCGATACTCTTTTTGCGGGACGGTCTTGCGAGCCTAGTTGCGCTCTTTCAGGCGGGCGGCCTTGCCGCGGAGGGCGCGGAGATAGTACAGCTTGGCCCGGCGAACCTGTCCGCTGCGAACCACGTCGATCTTGTCGATGACGGGCGAGTGGATCGGAAAGATGCGCTCGACCCCGGTCCCGAAGCTCAGCTTGCGGACCGTGATCGTTTCGCTGACGCCCGCGTTATTGCGGGCGATATAGGTGCCTTCGTAAATCTGGATACGTTCCTTTTCGCCTTCGCGAATCTTAACGTGCACCTTCAGCGTGTCGCCGATGCGGAGAACCGGCAGGTCCTTGCGCATCTGGCTTTGCTGAACTTTGGTGAGGAGTGCGTGTTGCATTTTCAAATACCTCTTCGAATTTAGATCTTTTTTAGCAAATCCGGCCTGTTTTTGGCCGTTTTTGCGAGCGCCGTTTCCCGGCGCCATTTGCGGATTTCTTCGTGATTGCCGCCGAGCAAAACCTCGGGAACCACTTGCCCCCGGAAATCGGCCGGGCGGGTAAATTGCGGACAATCGAGCAGACCGGTAGAGAAGCTTTCGTTTTCGCTGGAAGCCTCGTTGCCGAGGACGCCGGGAATGAGCCTTGCGACCGCGTCGATGATGAGCGCGGCAGGAAGCTCGCCGCCACTCACAACAAAATCGCCAATAGATGTTTCTTCGTCAACCAGATTTTGAGCAACCCGTTCGTCCACTCCTTCATATCTGCCGCAGATCAGCAGGAGTTCGTCCAGCGCGCTCCAGCGCCGGGCAGTGGCCTGATCGAACAAACGGCCCTGCGCCGACATCAAAGCGACCTTCTTATTGTCGCTCTTTTGCGGAAAGATTGTTTGCGCGGCCAGGAATATGGGTTCTGGTTTCATCAGCATGCCTTCGCCGCCCCCGAAGGGCCGGTCGTCAACGCTCCGGTGGCGGTCAAAAGTCCACTGCCGGAGATCATGAATACGAATCTGAATCCTGTTGGTTTGTACTGCCCGTGCAACCACTCCGAACTCGAAGGGGCCGCGAAAGAATTCCGGGAAAATAGTGAGTACATGAAACGTCATTGCTGTTCGCGGAAGAGTTCTATGAGGCCATCGGGAAGGATGACTTCAATGCGGCCAACTTCCGGCTTGATCCCGACGCAGATGTCATTGACGAAGGGAATCAAGAGACCGTCTTCCAGTTCCAGGAGCCCGGAAGCGCCCTGTTCCTTGACGGCGGCGACGCGTCCATACACTGTTTGATTTTTGGCGTCGATGACCTCGCAACCGACCAGATCACCGAAGAAGAACTCACCGGGCGCAAGCGGCCGGCGGCGGGAGGAGCGAATGGCAGCCCGGAACCCGCGGAGTTTTTCGGCATCGTCAATACTATCGATCCCTTTGAACTTCAGCACCGTGAAGCCATTGTGGTCCCAGGCCTCTTCGATTTCGAAATCGCCTTTGACGGCGTTATCGGGAGCCAGGAGTGTGACAGAACCCAACTCGGTGAAGCGACCGGGACCGGTGGTAAGGTCATTGACCGCCAACTCGCCCTTGTTGCCGCGAGCGCGGACAATTTCGGCGAGGATCACCCAATCATTTACTGGTTCAGTCACAGGAGTGGTTACTCGACAACTTCAAGGTTAAACCGGCGATTGAGCTTGACGCCGCAGGCGCTCAGCAGCGTCCGGATGGAACGCGCCGTGCGGCCCTGCTTGCCGATCACTTTCCCGATGTCGCCGGCGGCAACGCGCAGTTCGAGCACTGTGATCTGTTCGCCCTCGACGGCATGAACGGAGACCTGGTCAGGATTGTCCACGAGCGCTTTGGCGATGTCTTCCACTAATTGCTTGGCGGCTGCCATGACGAGTCCTTTGGTTAGACGACCGGCGCGGGCGCGGCAGCCGGGTTCTTCTTGACGAGGCGCTTGACGACGTCGGTCGGCTGGGCGCCATTTTTGATCCAGAACTGGAGTCGCTCGTGGTCGATGACGACCGCGGCGGGCTCCGCGCGGGGGTTATAGTGGCCGACGACTTCGACGGCGCGGCTATCCCTGGCGCGTTCTTTTTCGATAACAACAAGGCGGTATGTGGGGGCTTTCTTGGAGCCGAACCGCGCGAGGCGAATGGCGAGCATGTTGAGAATTACTCCTTACGTCTTTTTTTGAAACGCGCAAAACGGCCGAGGCCTTTGCGCTGCTAGAACTTAAAGTCGGACAGGTTGGGCATCTTACCCATGCCTAATTTGGCCAATTTCTTGCCCATAAAGCCCTGCCCCTGCAGCGAGCCAGAGAATGACTTCATCATTTTCCGGGCCTGCTGGTACTGCTTGAGAAGGTTGTTGACATCGTGGACGTTGGTCCCGGAGCCGGCGGCGATGCGGCGGCGGCGGGAGCCGTTGATGAGCATGTGGTTTTCGCGTTCGCGCGGGGTCATCGAATCGATGATAGCGACAACGCGGGAAATTTCCTTCGGATCGACCTTGGCATTTTTGAGCTCTTTGAGCATGCCCACTCCGGGCATCATGCCGAGCAAGTTTTCGAGCGGTCCGAGTTTCGAGATCTGCTTCAACTGGTTCTTGAAGTCATCAAGAGTGAACTCGTTATCGAGGAGCTTGCGCTGCATCTCCTCGGCCTGTTTTTTGTCGATGGTCTCTTCGACCCTTTCGATGAGGCTGAGGACATCGCCCATGCCGAGGATGCGGCTGGCGGCGCGGTCCGGATGGAACGCCTCGAAGGCATCGGGCTTTTCGCCGATGCCGACGAACTTGAGCGGCTGACCCGTGACGGAGCGGATGGAGAGAGCGGCGCCGCCGCGGGCATCGCCGTCCATTTTCGTCAGGATGACACCGGTGACGCCGAGCCGGTTATGGAATTCGGCGGCGGATTTAACAGCGTCATGGCCGGTCATGGCGTCGGCGACGAAGAGGATTTCGACGGGGTCGAAGGCCGACTTCAGCTCGGCGAGTTCGGTCATCAGATCTTCATCGATATGCAGACGGCCGGCCGTATCGATAAGGACGACATCCTTGCCGGTCTGGATGGCTTCGCGGCGGGCCGAACGGGCCAGTTCGAGCGGCTTGGTTTCGCCATCAACGCCGGGATAGATGGGCAGATTCAGCTGCTTGGCGAGGACGGCCAATTGATCGCGAGCGGCGGGACGGTAGACGTCGACTGAGACCATCAGCGGATTGTGCTGGTTCTTGGAGAGCCAGCGGGCGAGCTTGGCCGTCGACGTCGTTTTGCCTGAACCCTGCAGGCCAACGATCAAAAAAATCGAGGGCGGTTCATTGGCAAAGCGGAGGCGGGAGGCATGAGAGCCAAGGAGCTTGATGAGCTCTTCGTGGACGATCTTGACGACCTGCTGCGAAGGATTGAGGGCCGCGAGGACTTCCTGGCCGAGCGCCTTTTCCCTGACCGCT
>CAMDKT010000380.1 GCA_945900935.1 Candidatus Sulfopaludibacter sp. SbA3
ACGCCCCAGCGCCATGCTCCTTGATTTCCTTCGCCACTTTGTAGCCTTCCAGCACATGCTGCAGCGTGCGAATCTTAAAGCCAAACTCATCGGCCACCCGCAGCAGCATCAGGATTTCATCGGCCCGGTAGCAGTGCGCGTGAACGAAGCGTTTGCCCTCCAACACCTCCACCAGCGGCTCCAATTTCAAGTCCCGCCGCGGCGCAATTAGCCGTTCCCCTTTCGCCGCCCGCGCCTTGTAATCGTCCCAATTCGCCCTGTAGGCCTTGGCGTCCGTGAACGCTTCCCGAATCACATCCTCCACGCCCATCCGCGTCGCCGGATAGCGCAGCCGCGTCGAGAAACCACTGGCGCCCCCGCCCGCGCGCTTCGGATTTTCACCCAACGCAAACTTGATGCCCGGCATCGCGCCATCCAGCAAAATCTCCGGCGCGTTCTTCCCCCATCGCATCTTGATCACCACGTTTTTCCCGCCAATCGCGTTCGCGGAGCCGTGCAAAATATTTGCCGTGGTCACGCCTCCCGCGAGCGCTCGATAGATCCCGATATCCTCCGCGTTCACCGTGTCTTCAATCCCCGTCATGGACGACACCGACCCCTCATTGATCGCCTCCGAAGCAATATGCGAATGGCAGTCAATGATTCCGGGCATTACGTACTGCCCGCCCGCGTCGATCACTCTGGCGTCAGACGGCGCGTTCACGTTCGCGCCCACTTCCACAATCTTCCCGTCGCGAATCAGTATGGACCCGTCGAACGACCCCTTCGTCACCGTCAAAACCTTCGCGTTGCGGATGACAATCGTCCCCTCCGCCGCCGCCAACGGCCCCAACAACAGTCCACCCAAAAACATTCGCCGTCGCATCACTCAGGCCTCCCCTCAGCCAAAGAAGCGGGTACCGCCGCCAACGGCGTTGGTTCAAATTTCTTGCCATCCACAAACACCATTTTCACCGCCGTCTTCTCCGCCAGCCAATCGCCATCGGTGACGAACAAATTGGCGATCTTCCCATTCTCCAAACTGCCCAGCCGGTCATCGACGCCGTAAATGCGCGCCGCGTCAATCGTCATCGCCCGCAACGCGTCCTCATTCGCCAAACCCGCGTCAACAGCCTTCTTCACCGCCTTGCGGATATCCGCGGGCCGCGCCACGCCGCCCGAATAAAACGCAAATCGAACGCCCGCTTTCGCCAGCGCCGCCGGTCCCGAAGGCGCCATCTCGCGCGTCTCCAGCGCCCGCAGCGAGTCCAGAAAATCCGGATCTCCATCGCGTTCCCGCTCCGGCCACAGCAAGTTGATCAGCATCGGCACGCCCGCCGCTTTCAACGCCTCCGCCGACCGCCACGCCTCCGCCCCGCCGTACAGAATAATCGGCGTCCTCAGCTCTTTTCCAAAGCGGATCATCCGCTCGATCTCCACCTTCCGCCCCGCCGGCAGCAACGCCCGCGGCGATTCCAACAACCCCTCCAGCGCCCGGTCATACGCCGGCCGCTGCAAGCCCCGCGCGTTCTGCGCATACATCGCTTTCGCGAATTTGTAGTGCTCAGCGTCCAGATAAACCTGCCGCACATAAGAGATGGCTCCCATCAACGAGCCCGGGAAACTTCCAAAACCGCGCGTCGTGGCCATCGACAAATACTGCCCCACCCCAGAACTTACAACCATGTCTCCGGCGCGCCCGCCTGTCAGGTTCAATGCCGATCCCTGCCCCGCGAATATGCCGGTGGCAGGAAACACAATCGCCGTCGTGTACCCCGCGTTCCTCGCCGCCTCCAGCGTCGCGTCGTTCGGCTGCACCAGGTCGGCGGCCTTGATCCAACTCGTGTTCGACGGCCGTTCTTCCGGCCCGCCGTCGTCCTGAAACTGGACGTTGGCTGTTGTCTCATCACCACCGCGTCGTCCCCCTCCCGCCGGCCGCGTCACCGGCGCTTCGGAAACCGTCGGCAAACCCCAGCGGCTCAGCGCGTCAATCAAACCGGGATAGACATGCAGCCCCTTCCCGTCAATCGTCCATGCGCCCGCGGGCACCGGCGCGCCGGCCCCGATCGCTTCAATCAATCCTTTGCGAACGACAATCGTGCCATTGGCAATTTCCGGTCCCGAACCGGGGTGTACTGTCGCATTTTGGATGGCGTACAAATCGGGCGCGCCGCTCTGCCCGAAAGCAATAGCGCCCGCCGCCGCAAATAGCAGGATTCCATGTTTCATTTCGGTTAATGATTATCGTAGCAGCCCAGCCGCAAAACGTCCGCACGGGGCTCGTCGAATTCAAAACCGTAACGTTTCCTGCTCTCCGCTATCGTGAGAATCTGACTTTTGGAATACTTTCCGTACAGCGTCTCGTAATACCCGGCCTTCACAGCTTCCGTTCGCATCGGTCCAGTAACACTCTCCAGTGGCAAAGCGGTGTAGCGAAGATAAGCGCGAAATCCGTTTGTAGGCAAGTAATCCGCCGGCCCTGACCCCGGCAAGATACCTGAAGGACCGCGCTTGACAGTGGAGAATGATTCCTGTCTAATTATTATTGTCAATGTCAGACCTGCGCACGAAAGCCCTCGACGACTTCCGCCGGTGTTGTAAAGACCGAGGTCTTGCGTTCACCTTCCAACGCCAAGTCATCTACGAGGCCGTTGTCGATTCGCGTGAACATCCGACTCCGGAATTGATTTACGAGCAGGTCAGGCAGCGGATCCCGTCGATTTCGTTGGGCACGATTTACAAGAACGTGAAAACCTTTCTGGATTCGGGCGTGCTCAAAGAAGTCACGCTCCACCACGGCACGCTGCGCCTGGAATCGAACATGACCCCGCATCATCATCTGGTGTGCTCCTCGTGCAAGGCGATCTTCGACATTGAAGAATCGGCGGTGGAGCCGGTTCAGTTTCCAAAGACCAGATTGCCGGCGGGCTTCTCGATCCAGCACTGCCGGGTGGAGTTTACCGGCGTGTGCAAAAGCTGCCGGACCAACCGCCGGAAGACTTCGAAAGCAAGCAGTTGAGTGATCGAACGCATCCCGCGCGCCAAGACCCTGGACGTGTCTCGAACGCCCAACAGCAGCAGTTCATCACAAGTTTTTGACTCGTTTGAAAGAAGATAAACACATGGATACACAACACACCACCGCAACCGGGGCGTCTGACCCCGGGAAACAAGAGCAAAACATAGTACCCGAAGCCAAATGCCCGGTAATGGGCGGCTCCCGCAGACACACAGTGACGGGTGCCCCGGCGAATGCGGGCTGGTGGCCGAATCAACTGAACCTGAAGATCCTGCATCAGCATTCCTCCCTGTCCGATCCGATGGACAAGGAGTTCAATTATGCGGAGGAATTCAAGAGCCTCGACCTGGATGCCGTGATCAAGGACCTCCATGCCCTGATGACAGCATCGCAGGCCTGGTGGCCCGCCGATTACGGCCACTATGGGCCGCTCTTCATCCGAATGGCGTGGCACAGCGCGGGCACTTACCGAATCGGCGATGGCCGGGGCGGCGCGGCTTCTGGAACACAGCGATTTGCGCCCCTCAATAGCTGGCCGGACAACGTGAGCCTGGACAAGGCACGCCGGTTGCTTTGGCCGATCAAGCAGAAGTATGGCCGGAAAATCTCCTGGGCCGATCTGATGATCCTCGCCGGTAACGTTGCGCTGGATTCGATGGGATTAAAGACCTTCGGTTTCGGCGGCGGGCGCGAGGACGTCTGGGAGCCGGAAGAAGACATTTACTGGGGGCCTGAGGGCAAGTGGCTGGGCGACGAGCGCTATAGCGGCGACCGTCAGCTCGCCAATCCTCTTGGCGCGGTTCAAATGGGCCTGATCTACGTGAATCCGCAAGGGCCCAATGGAAACCCGGATCCAATCGCCGCGGCACGGGATATCCGGGAGACCTTCGCCCGCATGGCGATGAATGACGAGGAGACGGTGGCCCTCATCGCCGGCGGACACACGTTCGGGAAAGCCCATGGCGCCGCCGATGCGGACAAGTATGTCGGCACCGAACCCGAAGGCGCCGGGATCGAAGAGCAGGGCTTCGGATGGAAGAACAGCTTTGGCAGCGGCAGCGGCGCCGACGCGATCACCAGCGGGTTGGAGGGCGCATGGACCACCAATCCGGTGCAGTGGGACAACAACTTCTTCGACAACTTGTTCGGCTATGAATGGGAACTGACGAAGAGTCCCGCCGGCGCGCACCAATGGACGCCCAAGGACGCGGCAGCGGCGGGCACCGTGCCGGATGCCTACGATCCGTCGAAAAAGCACGCCCCGATGATGTTCACGACGGACCTCTCACTGAAGATGGACCCGGACTACGCGAAGATTTCGAAGCGATTCCACGAGAACCCGCAGGAATTCGCTGACGCGTTCGCCAAGGCCTGGTACAAGCTGACCCACCGCGACATGGGGCCGATCTCACGGTACCTTGGCCCGCTGGTTCCCGCCGAGCCGTTGCTGTGGCAGGATCCCGTTCCCGCTGTGGATCATGAACCGATCGGCGAGCAGGACATTACGGCGCTGAAGGGTAAGATCCTCGCATCCGGACTGTCCATCTCCCAACTGGTCACCACGGCCTGGGCTTCGGCGGCAACGTTCCGCGGCAGCGACAAACGCGGCGGTGCCAACGGAGCGCGCATTCGCCTGGCGCCGCAAAAGGATTGGGAAGTCAATGAGTCGGCCGAACTGGCGAAGGTCCTTCAGGCGCTGGAGGCGGTTCAGACGGATTTCAACGGCGCGCAGTCCGGCGGGAAAAAAGTCTCGATTGCCGACCTGATCGTACTGGGCGGTTGCGCCGCCGTCGAGGCAGCCGCGAAGATCGCCGGCCACGACGTGATGGTTCCCTTTTCTCCGGGGCGCATGGACGCATCGCAGGAGCAGACCGATGCGCATTCGTTCGCCGTCCTGGAGCCGGCCGCGGACGGATTCCGCAACTATCTCCGGAAGGGACACGATGGATCGGCGGCTGAGCTGCTGGTGGATCGGGCGAACCTGATGACCCTGACCGCTCCCGAGATGACGGTTCTGGTTGGCGGCATGCGTGCCCTGGATGCAAACTTCGGGCATTCCAAACACGGTGTTTTCACCAAGCGGCCCGGGACGTTGACGAATGATTTCTTCGTCAACCTGCTCGACATGAACACGACGTGGCAGAAGTCCGCCGCGTCGGAAGGCGTGTTGTGGGGGCATGACCGGGCGACCGGCGAACTCAAGTGGACGGGCACCGTCGTTGATCTCGTCTTCGGCTCCAATTCCCAGCTCCGCGCTCTCGCGGAAGTCTATGCGTGTGACGACTCGAAGGCGGTGTTTGTGAAGGACTTCGTGGCTGCGTGGAACAAGGTAATGAATCTTGATCGCTACGACCTTGCCTGAGCTTGGCTGAAAGGAGGCGGCGCTTTTGCGCCGCCTCTGATTTTGAGAACAACATGCGCACCCTTCGCTGGCTCACACTCCTCCTCGCCCCATTCGCCTGCGCCGCCCCGGTCCCGCTCGACCTCACCGGCGTCAAGCCCGGCCCCATTTCCGTCACCCGCGTCGGCGACGCCGCCATCGTCCGCTGGCAGGACGCCGAAATGGGCAACTGGGAAGCCGCGTTCACCCTCGAACCCTCGCGCCCGCTCATCACCGCCATTCGCCGGAACGGCGTGAACATCGTCGAAAATGCGGTCCCGCTCTACACCGCCACCACCGGCAAACGCCGCGGCGGCTTCGATGAGTTCTTCGATTTTCCGCCCTCCCATCCCGAAGGCACGCGCTCCCATCAGGGCCGCTTCCAGGCCGCCGCCGCCCGCGCCGTCACCACCGGCAACCGCGTCGAAATGATCTTCGACGGTTTCCAGATGGGCCCTTTCACCGGTTCCATTCGCTACACGTTCTACCCCGGCACGCGCCTCATCCAGCAGGCCGCCGTTGCCTCAACGAATGAGCCCGACACCGCCTACTTCTACGACGCCGGCCTCCGTATGGCCGTCCCTCGCGATTCCCGTCCCGGTAATAACATGGAGTCGGAAATCACTTACTACAACACCGAAGGCAAGCTAACAGTCGAGCATCCCAACACCAGCGAGAAGCTACCCGTCCAGGTTCGCTATCGTACTCTCGCCGCACGCGCGCAGGGTGGGACCATCGCCGTCTTCCCTGCCCCGCACAAATACTTCATGCCCCGTGATTTCACGACGAATATGCCCTATTTGTGGCACACTTC
>CAMDKT010000381.1 GCA_945900935.1 Candidatus Sulfopaludibacter sp. SbA3
GACGAAGGCGTTGACTGCGCCCGAGGTTGGGAGCGCGGCGGGGATTTCGAAATTAATTTGTGTGTCGTTGGCGAAGAAGATGCGGGCGGGGATGCCGGAGACCTGGAGTTCGACTTTGTCGCCTTTGAGGCGGGTGCCGAAGGCGGTGGCGATGGTGCCGGGGGCGAGGGGAACGCGCTCGAAGGTTGCGGCGTGGGCGATGCTGGTGATCTCTGGAGGGAGGTTCGGGGTGGGGCCGATTTGGCGCGTTTCCATGCGGATGGGCGCGGTGGCGGAACCGGCGATGGGGCCGGCGTCGATGGTGATGGTGGCTTCGTACGTGCCGACGTCGAGGCGACCGGCGGTGGCGTCGAGACGGATGGTGGCGTTGGCGATGCCGGAGGGAGGGTCAACGGTGAGCCAGCCGGAGCCGGTTTTGTACTGAATGGACGCGGCCCAGTTGAGGAGGCCGCCGCCGTCATTGCGGATGCGGAGGAATCGGGTTTGGGGGAATTCACCGCTGAGGGGGGTGAAGACGAGGACGTCGGAATCGACGGCGAGTTTGGGGAAGATGGCGGAATTGCAGTCGCCGAGGGCTTGGCAATCGGAGGGAGGAATTAGGGGTTGGAAGCGGGGGACGGGGTTGTTGGATGGAGTGGCGTCAGTGGAAATGGGGCCGAAACTGGCAGAGACAGAAGCGGTGACGGAGCCGCCGGCGGGGCGCTGTTCGAGGCCGAGGAAGACGGGGAGTTGGAAGGACTCGCGGACGGTGGGGCTGGAGTCGATGACTTCGTAGACGGCGATGCCTCCGCCGTTATTGAGAGGGACAGCGGAGACAGCGGTGAGATCGGGGGAGGATGGAATGGGGGTGAGGGTGCCGGCGGTGCCATTGGCGTCAGCGTTGAGGACGCGCGTGAGGAGGAGTTGGTTGGAATTGGCGATGTAGCGGCCGGGGTTGGGGGTGAGGCCGAGGTCGCCGGCAGCGGTGGGGATGGCTGCGCTGGAGCCGGCGAGAGCGTCGGGAACGAGGAGGCGGGTACCGGGGGGAAAGCCGGAGAAACGGACGAGGAGGCGGGTACCGTGGTCGGCGAGCGGGGTGCGGATGATGAACGATTCGGAGAAGCCTTCGGTGAAGCGGAGGGAGGCGAAGCGGGTTCCGGACGTGAGGAGGTTGGCAAATGTGGGGGTGCTGGGGAGGCCGGAGACGGTGCAGATGAAAGCGGAGGAGTAGGACGCGAGGAGGCCTCGGGTGGCGATGCCGACGGTGAGGGGGTTGTTATCGACGCGGATGGCGGAGGGCCCGTTGGAGGAGAGGGCGATTTGGAAGGGTTGTTCGGGATTTTGGGGCGGGACGAGGCGAACGTTGGTGATGCGGAAATTGGCGGTGCCGGAGGGACCGAGGTTGAAGTTCATGCCGGCGAAATCGAATTGGTTATTGGCTCGGACTTCGGGGCGGGCACCGGTGGTGATGTCGCCGGAGCCGGTGTTGACGGTGAGAACGGCGTCGAGGAGGTTGGTTGCCGGGTTGAGCTTGTTGGTGATGTTGCCGCCGAAGGAGATGAGGCGAATATCGCCGCGGATGAGGCCGTTGGGTGTGCCGCCGGAGCAGTTGAGATTGATGTCGCCGATGCGTTCGGCAAGGCCTTCGAGGCGGACGAGAGCGGGGACGGCGGTGGCGACGCAGTTGAGCGGGGAGAAGGTTTGGGCGTTGAGGGTGGAGAGGAGGGCGAGGAGGAGTAAGGGACGCATGGGCGTGGATCTCACCTTCACGATACAATGGGGGAGAGGGCATTGCCCGGTAAACTTTCATGTCGACCCTAGCAGCACTGAACGTTGTGGACGAGATTGTGGCGCTGAAACGAGAGCGCAACGCGGTTATTCTGGCGCACCACTACCAGGACACGGAGATCCAGGAGATTGCGGACGCGATCGGGGACAGCCTGGAGTTGGCGAAGAAGGCCAGGGATTTGGAGTGTGAGGTGATCGCGTTCTGCGGCGTGGTGTTTATGGCGGAGACGGCGAAGATATTGAATCCGTCGCGGATAGTGATTGTGCCGGACGCCGACGCGGGCTGTTCGCTGGTGGATTCGTGTCCGGTGGAGATGGTGCGGGCGTTTAAGCGGAGGTACCCGGATCATGTTGTTGTGAGTTATATCAACACGTCGGCCGATGTGAAGGCGGAGAGCGATATTATTTGTACGTCGCGGAACGCGGTGCAAATTGTCAATTCGATTCCGGCGGAGCAACCGATTCTGTTTTTGCCCGATATTAACTTAGGCAACTATGTTAAGCGGGAGAGCGGGCGGACTAACATGCGGATCTGGCAGGGGGCGTGTATTGTCCACACGACGTTTACCGAGCGGCGGCTGCTGGAGGCGATGGCGGCAGAGCCGGACGCATTTGTGGTGGCGCATCCGGAGTGTCCGGTCGCGGTTTTGAAGCACGCGGGGTTTATTGGCTCGACCTCGGCGCTGATTGATTATTGCGTGAAGTCTCCGCATAAGTCATTTATCGTGATGACCGAGAGCGGCGTGCGGCATTCGCTGCGGAAACTGGCACCGGAGAAGTCATTTACGTTTGTCGCCAATGAGAATTGCAATTGCAGTGAGTGTCCTTATATGAAGCGGAATTCGCTGGAGAAGCTGCGGGATTCGCTGGCGACGCTGTCGCCGCGGGTGGAACTGGCGGTGGAGACGATGGATAAGGCGCGGCATTCGATCGAGCGAATGCTGGCTGTGAAGTATTAGATATGCCATTAATTGACGGCTTCGACCGCCTGCATGACAACTTACGCATCAGTGTTACCGACCGTTGTAACATCCGTTGTTTCTATTGCATGCCGGAGGGGCCGATTTTGTTTTTGGAGCGGGAGGAAATCCTGTCGTTCGAGGAGATTGAGCGGGTGGCGCGGGTGGCGGTCTCGCTGGGTGTTCGCAAGTTGCGGCTGACCGGGGGCGAGCCGCTGGTGCGGAAGGATCTGCCGGTATTGGTGGAGCGGTTGTGCGCGATTCCGGGGGTGGAAGATATCGGATTGACGACGAACGGGGTGTTGCTGGCGGGACAGGCGGAGGCGCTTTGGCGCGCCGGGCTGCGGCGGTTGAATGTGCATTTGGATACATTGGACGCTGAGCGGTTTTTCCGGATCACGCGGCGGGATGATTTCGGGCGTGTTATGGAGGGGCTGGACCGGGCGCTGGAGTTGGGTTTCCGGGTGAAGATCAATGCGGTGGCGGTGACGAATTTGTGTGAGCCGGATGTTGTGCCTCTGGCGCTTTATGGGCGGGAGCGTGGGGTTGAGATCCGCTATATCGAGTTTATGCCTTTGGACGCGCAGGGATTGTGGGATAAGTCAAAGGTATTGTTGCAGGATCAAATGATGGAGATACTGCGGCGGGAGGTTGGGGAGTTAGTGGAGATACCGGACCGGGACCCGCGTGCGCCTGCGACGGAGTACCGGTTCGCGGATGGAATTGGGAAGGTTGGATTTATCAGTTCGGTTAGTAAGCCGTTTTGTTTGAATTGTAACCGGCTGCGGCTGACTTCGGACGGGAAGCTGCGGTATTGTTTGTTTGCGATTGAGGAGTTGGATGTGAAGGGGTTGTTGCGGGGCGGGGGGACGGATTTGGAGTTGGCGGAGGTGATTCGGGAGGCGGTGCGGCGGAAGTGGCTGGGGCATGAGATACATTCGACGCAGTTTGTTGCGCCGCCGCGGCCGATGTATTCGATTGGGGGATAGAGCCGAGCCATTTAGGCCGTCACCATCCTGTGGAAAATTCGCTCAATTCTGTGGAAAACTGGTGCCAGGCACCGGTTTTCCACAGGTTAGCGGCGGCGGGTTCTTAGGGTGAAGTAGGCGAGGATCGGGGCGCCGACGAGGACGATAGTGGCGGGTTCGGGAACGCCGGATTCGACAGCGGCGGCGAAGAAGGAGGCTTGGGGTTGGGGCGTGGGGGTGAGCAGGAAGGCCAGTTCCTGGCCGTTGTAGAGGCCGCGCCCGACGATTTGGCCGTCGTTGTTCATGCCATAGGCGGCGAGCAACTGCCAGCCGGAACCGGGTCCGACGAGGCCGTTGAGGTCGTAGAGGGTTCCGTTGTCGTAGAGGAAGGCCGAGGTTCCGGGATTGCCGGCGAGATCGGAATACCCGGCGGCCTGGCCGGCGATGTTGATGGCGTAAGCGTAGCTGTTGACGCCACCCAGGGTGCCGAGTCCGGTTGCGGTTGCGCCATTCCAGATGGTTGCATTGATGGTGCCGGAGGCGGTTTGGGCGTTACCGGCGACGGCACCGTTATCGTTAATGGCTTTGGCGTAGGAATTGGCGCCTCCGAGGGCAGTGAGGAGAGCGATACCTCCATCGGAGGCGGCGGTGAAGGCCTGGAAAGCGCCGGAGGCGTTCATGGCTGTCCCGGCTGCGGTCCCGGCGTTGTTAATGGCGTTGGCGGAGCTCCAATCGCCGCCGGCGGGCTGGCCGAGTCCGGTGGTGACGCCGTTGCGGGTGACGAAGGCGTAGGCGGCACCGTCGTTGCCGATGGCCATGCCGGCGGCGTCCCCAGAGGTGTTGAGGCCCATGACGAAAGCGCCGGCGGTGGCAATCGGATTGCCGAAATTATCCCAGATGAGCCCTTGTGGGGCTTGCAGGGAATCCGTGTACCCGCCGGCTTGCCCGGCACCGCCAACGGCGGTGGCCCAAGTTTGCACCGCGCCGGCAGGCATGGCGAGCGTGGTGACGACTCCGTTTTGCCAAAGAAATGCCCGGTAGGTCCCATCGGCTTGCTGGTAGTTGCCGACGACGGCGCCGGTGGCGTTGATAGCAGTCGCGGAGCTGTTGACCCCGGCGGGGCCAATGGACTGCACTTGAAAAACGGGAACGGCCCAGGCAGGGAGTGCCAGGGCGAAGGCGCAAAGAGAACGGAGCATGAGTGCTGAAACCAGCCTTTCCTGAGAACGGTATTACAGGCGGTTGCGGCGTTACGCCAACTGCAGAGTGCGGGTATTTTTAAGTGTGCATCGAAAAGTGGGAAAAAGCGATGAGGAAAATCCTTAGGGAAGGACCGTTCCGTAAGGGGTAGAAGGGAGTAGACGATGGTATGATAACCGTCCGTGCTTCGATTTCTAAAAGGCTTTGGACCGCTGGTTTTACTCTATCTGCTGATCGCCTACGGACTGCCGAAACCGGCGGCGGTGAAGCAGGAAGCGTGGCAGCTATTCGGGATCTTCGCGGCGACGGTGTTGGGGCTGATCCTGCAGCCGGTGGCGGGCGGGGCGATGGTGTTGATCGGGGTGGTGTGTTCGGCGGTGGTGGGGGGGTTGACGATACAGAATGCATTGTCGGGATATTCGGACCCGATGGTGTGGCTGGTGTTGACGGCGTTTCTGATTTCGCGGGCGTTGTTGAACACGGGACTGGCGCGGCGGATCGCGTTGATTTTCGTGCGGATGTTTGGGACAACGTCGGTGGGGATTACTTACGCGCTGGCGACGACCGACGCATTGCTGGCGACGATTATTCCGTCGAATGGAGCGCGGTCGGGGGGGGTGACGCTGCCGATAGCGCGGTCGATTGCGGAGCTGTATGGATCGACGCCGGGACCGACGGCGAGGAAGCTGGGCGCGTATCTGATGGTGGCGGTTTATCAGAGCGTTTGCATGGGGGCTGCGATGTTCTTTACGGGACAGGCGAGCAACCCGATCGCGGCGCAAATCGCGGGGGAGAACGGGTTTCCGATCACTTGGATGAGCTGGTTTGTGGCGGGGTCGGTGCCGGGGATTGTGTCGCTGGCGGTGATACCGCTGCTGGTGATGAAGCTATTTCCACCGGAGATAAAGAAGACGCCGGAGGCGGCTGCATTCGCGGCGCGGGAGTTATTGAAGATGGGGCCGATGTCGCGGCAGGAGCGGATACTGGCGTTCGTGTTTGCGGGGGTATGCGGGATGTGGGCGACGGCGGGGCGGCACGGCGTGGACATCACGGTGACGGCGCTGCTGGGGGCGGCGGCGTTGTTGCTGACGGGGGTCTTGACGTGGGAAGAGGTGAAGTCGGAGAAGACGGCGTGGGACATGTTCATCTGGTACGGCGGGCTGGTGCGGCTGGGGAGGGCGTTGAATGAGGGCGGAGTGATGCGGGCATTCGCGGATTCGATTGGGGCGTGGTTTGCGGACACGCCGTGGCCGGTTTTGTTCGGAGTGTCGTTG
>CAMDKT010000382.1 GCA_945900935.1 Candidatus Sulfopaludibacter sp. SbA3
CCGGAGAAGAGGGACATCCTGGGAACGCTGTTGCTATCGGTGGTGAGTGGTCATTGGCGCTACGCCCACATCAACGCAATCCGCGCCGATGGCATCAATCCGGAGAAGTGATGGCACACGCGCAAACGCCCCGGCTGCGGGACCGGGGCGTTTGGGGCTTGGGTTAATTGAAAGTCTAGAACTGGTTCCAAAGGAACTGGTTGTAGATCTCGTGGTGGAACTGGATTTCGGGAGTCTTGACGACGGTCCCGAGGAGACGGGGGCAGCGGTCGGCGGAGGCCTTCTTGAGGTCGGCGTAGCGAGCCTTGACGTCCTCGCCGAGGAGTTTGCCGGTCCATTCCGCCTTGTTGAAGTTGTCCATGGCGTCGTAGATGTTGTCGGGCAGGAAGCGCGGGGCGGAGCGCAGGTTCTTACTCTTGTCGAGGTTGCCCTCGAGACCGGTCTTGAAGACCGAGTAGAGCACCATGTAGGGATTGGCGTCCGGAGCGACGGCGCGGACTTCGATGCGGGAACTCTTCTCGTTGCCGATGGGGATGCGGACCATCGCGCCGCGATTCACAGCGGAAGCGTTGAGCTGGTTCGGTGCTTCGTAGTGGGGATCCAGGCGGCGATAGGCGTTGACGCTGGCGTTGAGCAGCAGACAGATGTCGTTGCCGTGGGTGAGAATGCGATCGACGAAGTTCCAGGCCAGTTTAGAGATATTCTCCTCGCCCTTGGGATCCCAGAAGAGGTTCTTGCCCTTCTTGGAAACGGAAACGTTGGTATGCATGCCGCTGCCATTGACGCCGACGACGGGCTTGGGAAGAAAGCTGACGGTGAGGCCCATTTTGGTGGCGACCTGGCGGCAAATCAGCTTGTAGATCTGGATCTGGTCGGCGGCGGTGACGACATCGCCGTAGCTGTAGTTGATTTCGAACTGCGAGGGAGCGACTTCCGGGTGGTCCTTCTCATTCTCAAAACCCATGGCGCGTTGGACTTCGGCGACGGTGTCGATGAAGGTGCGCAAGGGGTCGCCGGGGAGCGAATGGTAGTAGCCGCCGGTGTTGACGTATTCGAACTTGCCGGTTTCATGGTAGCGGCGTTCGGCGTCCATGCCATTGAACAGGAAGCCTTCGATTTCGTTGGCGGCGTTCAGCGTGTAGCCTTCGGTCTCGTACATCTTGTTCGCGTAGCCCTTCAGGACGCCGCGGATGTCGCCGCTGTAGGCTGAGCCATCTTTGTCGATGATTTCGCAGAAAATAAGGACTTTGCCAGCGCCGAAGATGTCGGCCGGTGCATGGTAGAAGGCACCCCAATCGATGCCGAGGCGGAGGTCGCTCTCCTTCTGAGCGGTGAAGCCGCGGATGGACGATCCGTCGAACGTCAAGTTATCCCAGCTTTTGAGCAGGAACTTCTTGTCGTAGTCGAGCATGTGCAAGCGGCCTTCGAGGTCGCTAAACAGAACGGTGACGGCCTTGATCCGCGTTTCTTCGGTGAGGTACTTTATCCGCTCTTCCCGAATTTGATCCGCCGGAACGCGGTCTTTCTTCTGTTGCTTGATCGCAAGATTCATCACTTCCAGCTCTGCGTAAGAGAGCTCCAAAAAGTCGCGCAGATTACTCAATTCAATCTCCTCAGGACACAGGGTGGGGAACGGCGCAACTCGCCGCCATTTTCCGATTATAGGCGGGTGGAGCCGTTTCGGGGCAAGCCGATGGGCAGTTTCTTGAACGTATTTATTTATGGACCCTATTTCCGGGTTTGATGGGGAGCCGCGGCGGTGGCGGCGGTGACAAGGCCACGCGCTGGTTGGCGGCCCTATTCCAGGGCATGATTGGGGCCTGTGGCGGTGGCGGTTGTGACGCCCTCGGCGAGGCGGATTTGGAGTGTCGTGCCGGGCGGCGCTTCGGCGGGGCGGCGGAGGACCCGGCCGCCGGGGAGTGTGACCACCGCGAAGCCGCGCTCTAGTATTTGCAAGGGGTTGAGGGCTTGCAGGCGCGCGGCGAGGAGATTGGTTTTTGTCTGGGCCAGGGTGAGGCGACGGGCGATAGCGGCGGCGAGCTGGGCTTCGCCCTGGCTAGTCCGGAACTTTGCGGTTTGCAGGCGGAGACGGAGATCGAGGCGGCGGAGGCGGCGGTCCAAACTCTCCCATCGCGTGGCCCTTTCGCTGAGATGGACGCCAATGGCGTCACGAAGTTCCTGCGCGGCGTCGTCGAGTCGCTGGCCGGCGCGGAAGAGACGTCGTTCAATGGTCATTTGCGCGCGCTGGGTGCCGAGTTCGCCAAGGCGGCGGGCGGCTCGGGAGAGCCGAAGATGGATGGCCTGGGCGATGCGGGACTGGGCGGTGAGGACTTGGTTGTAAATGGCTTCGCGGGATTCAGTGACGATCTCGGCGGCGGCGGAAGGGGTGGGGGCGCGGCAGTCGGCGACGAAGTCAGCGATGGTGAAGTCAGTTTCGTGGCCGATGGCGGAGATGACGGGCGTCGCGCTACGGGCTATGGCGCGGGCGACGTCTTCTTCGTTGAACGTCCAGAGATCTTCGAGCGATCCGCCGCCGCGGGCGAGGATGACAACATCGGCCCAGGGATTTTGGCTGAAGTAATCGAGGCCGGCGATGACTTGCGCGGGTGCCTCCTTCCCCTGAACAAGGGCGGGGAAGAGGCGAATGTGGAGGCCGGGGAAGCGTCGTTCGATGACGTGGAGGATGTCGCGGATGACTGCGCCTGTGGGGCTGGTGACGATTCCGATGCGGCGGGGGAGGCGCGGGAGGGGACGTTTGCGGGCGGGGTCGAAGATGCCTTCGGCGGCGAGTTTGGCTTTGAGTTTTTCGAATGCGGCCTGAAGGGCGCCGGCGCCGACGGGTTCGATGGTCTCGACGATGAGCTGATACTCGCCGCGGGGCTCGTAGACTTCGATGCGGCCGCGGACGAGGACTTCGGCACCGTCCCTGGGCTTGTACTTCAGAAGGCGGTACGCGCCTTTCCAGCAGGCGGCGCGGAGGGTGGCGCGGCTGTCCTTAAGAGTGAAATAAGCATGGCCGGAAGCGGCGAGTTTTAGACCGGAGATTTCGCCGCGGACCCAGATGCCGGAGTAGGCATCGGTGAGAAGTTCGCCAATTTCGGCGGTGAGTTCGCCGACCGAGTATTCGCGGCGTTGGTTGTCGATAATGTGGTCCATTGGGAGATTCGATTTGTTAGGCTAAACGAGTCATCATACTTATCTTTCCACGTTGGAGGTTCCCATGAGTCCGAAGGATGTTCTGGCGTTTGCCAAAGCCGAAGGCGCGCGGCAGGTGGATATCCGGTTTACCGATATACCGGGTTTGCAGCACCATATCACGTATCCCATTTCGCAGTTGACGGAAGATTCGTTCGAAGAGGGATTTGGGATTGATGGATCGTCGATCCGCGGCTGGGCGGCTATCAACGAGAGCGACATGTTGATTATCCCCGATCCTTCGACGGCCATTCTGGATCCGTTTTTCAAAGTGCCGACGCTGATCATGCTGGGCACGATTCAGGATCCGATTACGAAGCAGCGGTATGACCGGGATCCTCGTAACATCGCGCGTAAGGCGGAGGCCTATTTGACTAACTCCGGAGTGGCCGATACTTGTTACATCGGAGCGGAGGCGGAGTTCTTTATTTTCGACAACGTGAGTTTTGAGTCCAAGCGGCACGCGGCGTTTTATCAGATCGACGCGGAGGAAGGCCAGTGGAACAGCGGGCGGAAGGAGAACAATCAAGGGTACCGGCCGCGTTACCGCGAGGGTTATTTTCCGGTACCGCCGACCGACCATTACCAGGATTTACGGGCGGAAATGGTGGAAGTGATGGAGCGCGCTGGATTAGTGATTGAGTGTCATCATCACGAGGTGGCGACGGGCGGGCAGTGCGAAATCGATCAAAAGTTCAATACGCTGGTTAAGTCCGCCGATAACATGATGACTTACAAGTACATCGTGCGGAATGTAGCTTATAAGCACGGCAAAACCGTTACTTTCATGCCGAAGCCGCTGTTTGGCGACGCGGGCAGCGGGATGCACTGTCATCAATCGTTATGGAAGGGCGGCGCGCCGTTGTTCGCCGGGGATGGTTACGCGGGCATGAGCCAGATGGCTCTGTGGTACATAGGCGGACTGCTGAAGCACGCGCGGGCGCTGTCGGCCATTATTGCGCCGACGACGAATAGTTATAAACGGCTGGTGCCGGGTTATGAGGCTCCGGTTAATTTGGCGTATAGCCGGCGAAACCGGTCGGCGGCGTGCCGGATTCCGATGTACTCGGCTCATGCGAAGGCGAAGCGGGTGGAGTTCCGGCCGCCGGATCCGAGTTGCAATCCGTATCTGGCGTTTGCGGCGATGTTGATGGCGGGCCTGGATGGCGTGGTGAACAAAATTGATCCGGGCGATCCGTTGGATAAAGACTTTTACGACTTGTCGCCGGAGGAGTTGAAGCGGGTGCCGTCGATGCCGGCTTCGCTGGAGGAGGCGCTGTTTTGCCTGGAGGAGGACCACCACTTCCTGTTGAAGGGCGATGTGTTCACGGAAGAGTTGCTTGAGACTTACATTTCCTACAAGCGGAAGCATGAGGCGGAGGCGGTACGGTTGCGGCCGCATCCGTACGAATTTTCGCTTTATTACGATATTTAGGCGCGAAGGATCTCGAAGGAATCGGTGGCCGGGGCGTACTCGAGGACTTTGCCGTGCTCGATGTCGTAGACCCAGCCGGCGATGTTGAGCGTGCCGGCTTCGAGGGCGTGGCGGACGACGGGATAGGTTCGGAGATTTTGCAATTGGTTGACGATGTTGCGCTGGGTGATGGCGTTGAGTTGCTGGTCTTCGGGCAGTTTCATGGCCATCACATGGCGGCGGGCTTCCTTGCCGTTGGTGAGCCAGCGAGTGACTGACGGCAGATCCTTGGCGTTTTCGGGATGCCAGACGGCTTTCATTGCGCCGCAGTCGGTGTGGCCGCAGATGATGATGTTGGGGATCTTGAGAACCTTGAGCGCGTATTCGAGTCCGGCGGCTTCGCTGGCGTTTTCACCATGGAAGGGCGGCATGAAGTTGCCGGCGTTGCGGTCGACGAAGAGCTCGCCGGGGTGGGAGTGGGTGATGAGGGTGGGATCGACGCGGGAATCGGCGCAGGTGATGAAGAGGGCGGCGGGTGTTTGGCCGAGGGCAAGGCGGCTGAAGAGCGCCTTGTGTTGCGGGAAGACGTAGCGCTGGAATGTGACTACGCCTTTGCGGATGGATTGCATAGAATTTCAGGGTAGCGGATTGGGGTTACGAAGTTCGAACCTCTAGCCATGCTCTCAGCGGAGGCCATGGAGTGATCGATCCTCTGATCTGGACGCGGGAGCAAATCGATGACTACCTGGAGGCGTTTGACAAATACCAGGGATACATTGAGACTCGCCCTTGGCGCGGGTAACATGTTGCCAGCTTTAGCCGGAACAGAGATCCAAGCCGCGGCCTTCAGGCGGCGGGGACTTTAATTTATGGCGGTGAGGGTGGGATTCGAACCCACGGTACCCGTTAAGGTACGGCAGTTTTCGAGACTGCTCGATTCAACCAGCTCTCGCACCTCACCGCGATTGCCAAACACCTCGATTATAGCAGTTTCAAAACTAGACGAAAAAGTCCTTCACCTTGTCCAACAAACCCCGTTCCTGCGGCTCGTTCTCCGTCGGCAGCGTCTCGCGCAGTTGCTCGAACAGCTTCTTCTGCTCCCGCGTCAACCGCGATGGAACGCGCACGTCAATATTCACGAGCAGATCGCCGCGCCCGGACGAATTTAGATACGGAATCCCCTTGCCGCGAATCCGCGCCTGGTCGCCATGTTGCGTTCCCTCGGGGACGCGCACATGCTCCAATCCATCAAACGTCAGGACATCAACCTCGGTGCCAAGCGCCGCCTGCGCCACGTTGACAGGAACCGTGCAGTGCAAGTCGTTCTCCCGCCGTTCGAACACCGGGTGTTCCTTTACGATCAACACGACAAACAGATCGCCCGGCGAACCGCCATTCGGGCTGTTCTGCCCTTCCCCAGTCAACCGCAGCCGCGTGCCGCTATCGACGCCGGGCGGAATTGTAACCCGGAGTTTTCGCTCCGTCCGCAAGACGCCGTCGCCGCCGCATTTCGTGCAAGCCTTGCGAACCAGTTGTCCACGTC
>CAMDKT010000383.1 GCA_945900935.1 Candidatus Sulfopaludibacter sp. SbA3
ATGCAGTCATCAGGCTGTTGATCGACAGCGGATAGTAGTCGGGCGTGGTCATGTCCTTTTCAATCAGACTGCCCAACACACGTTGTTCAAGCGGACTCAGTGGCGGATTCACTCTTCCATCTTATCCACGGCGGCCAGCACTTTTTCATTTACCAGTAACCGGAACAAATCCGGTCGCGAATAATGTCCTGCGACATCGAGGTCAAATTTGCCTTCCATCGTCCGCGCAACATCGAGATCCGCAAACAGCAACCCTTCGCCATCGCGCAATGGCCCAGCCAGAATGTGCCCAAATGGATCCACGATCACCGAGCCGCCCGCGATGGAACCCCACTCCCCGCCCGCCGTATACTGCACAGCGGAGAGTACAAAACAGCGACCTTCCATCGCGATGTGACGCATGCTTGGCAGCCACGTGTCCCGTTCATCCACAGTTGGCGCGCAGTAAAGTTGCACGCCCTGCGCATACATTGCCAGCCGCAACTGCGGCATGTAATTCTCCCAGCAAATCGCCGCGCCCAGCCGTCCCCACGGCGTATCGATGGCACGGAGCGTGCTGCCGTCGCCGAATCCCCAGATGAGCCGCTCCATCCCCGTCGGCATCACTTTTCGATGCTTCCCCGTCAGCGTCCCGTCCGGCGCGTGATAGGTCACGGTGCAATAGAGCGTCCCGCCATCGCGTTCGATAACGCCGCCAACCAGCCACAATCCGGTGTCCCGCGCAATTTCGCCAACGGCGCTAAAACCTGTCAACGCCCCATCGGCATACCGGCGGAACTGCGCCCGGCCCTCATCGCTGCGTTGACCCACGCGCGCTCCGAAATCCATTCCCTTCGGATAACCGCCAATCAGCGCCTCCGGAAAAACCAGCAATTCCGCGCCGCCGGCGCGAGCCTCGCGGGCAAAAGCATGGAGCCTGGACAGAGTCGCCGGGGTGTCCCACGGAATACTTCCTAACTGAAGAACGGCTGCGCGTAGCATAATAATCAGTTTGGAGCAAAAGAAACGCCCGTTAAAGACGCTGGAGCGCGTGATCTCGAAAGCAGGCCTCGGATCCCGCACGGATGCCCGCGGCTGGATCCACGCAGGGAAGGTGGAAGTGAATGGCCACGTTGTCGAAAACCCGGACCACTGGATCGACATGGAGCGTGACCGCGTCAGCTTCGACGGCAAGCCGTTGGAGCGCCAGGAACGCATCTACATCCTGCTGTATAAACCCACCGGCTACATCACGACGTACAAGGATCCCGATAACCGTCCGACTGTTTACGATCTGCTGAAAGACGTCGACACATTCATTGTGCCCGTTGGCCGGCTCGATCTCGATACCTCTGGACTTCTGATTCTCACCAACGACACTCAGTTCGCCGAGCGCATAATGAACCCGGACTTCCACGTGCCGAAGACGTATCTGGTAAAAGCTTCGGCGCTGCTCACCGAGGAGCAACTGCAACAATTACGCAAAGGCGTCGAACTCGCCGATGGGCCAACCCGCGCGGCAAAAGTGACGCGCCTCCGCGACTCCGGCAAATATACGCATCTGGAAATCACGCTTACTGAGGGCCGCAACCGGCAAGTCCGCAGGATGATCGAGGCGATCGGCGCGCGCGTCATGAAACTGGTTCGCGTCCGGATCGGCGACATCGCCATCGGCGATCTCCCCATCGGGGAGTGGCGGCTACTCACGCGACAGGAACTGACAAAACTACGTCAATGACGCCGCGGTGCGCCGCATCGCCTCCGCGTGTTTCTGCCGCAACGACTCCACGCGTTTGCAGTAGGTCGACTCAAACGACCGCCTCGGCACCGCTAGCCTCTTCTGCATCTCCGGCTCCTTCAACAACTTCTGCGAAGAAGTGGGCATCCTCGCCACTGAGTCATCAAACACCCGCGTCGACGCCTCCCGGAACCCCGCAATCGCCCGAAAATATCCCGATTGCCCCGGAACTTTCTTGCAACCCCGAACCATCGCCTCCAGCGCTTCCGTTTTCTCCTCGCCCTTCAGCAACGGCGTCGTCGCCAACCGCGACCCATACTCATCCAGGAAGGGCCCCAACGGCAGCATGAACTCCGCCGCCCGCCGAAGGGATTTCACCGCCCGCAACGGATAGTGCCGGTGTCCTTCGCTGGCCAGCATTTCTTTGTACAGTTCCCCAGGAAAGCGAAAGATCCCGCCGTACCCAGCCACATTTTCCTGCGCCAGCCGTTCAAATTGCTGGGCGCTTGCCGAGCGCGCCGACGGCCCGCTCCAAAAACTAATCCCCTGGTTCAAATCGCCCAAATTATGAAGGACGCTCATCGCCACGCGCATCGTGTCCAGCTCGCGTCCCTGCGTCAGACACACATCCGCAAACGCCCGCGCTTCGCGGATCAACTCGGCATGAATCGCCGCATGGCTCAACACAACATATTCCTCGTCCCCCAGCGCCATGAACCGCCCGAGTGCCCCGGCCATCACGGAGAGCCATTCGCCATCGTGCCCGCTCACGATTCCGTGAACACCGCAATCAATCGTCCGCAGGGAGTACCCGTCGAGCGTCCAGCCATGCATCGCCAGCCCGAGCCGGAACATGGCGCGTAAAGTTTCCCGATCCTTCGTCTCCCGCCAAAGCAAGCCGCGGATTTTGCTATCGACGTCGGTAGGCACATAAGTCGCCACCGTGGTGTGATGCGACGCCAGGCACAGCGCGAAGTACCGCAATAGCGCGGCTTCATCGCGCAACTCCGGCTCCGCGCGCACAGCGCCGAGGATATGCAGGAACCCATCCGGCTCCGCAGCCAATGACATGGACGGCTCCGCCGGCAGCCGCTCCAATACGTACGGCGCGGTGTTCCAAATCAACTCTAATAACCCCGAGGGCGATATGTAGTGGTCCCAGACGACCGATTGCGTTTCTTCCAACCATTAAGCGTAGCAGCGAAGCTCGAAGCGTCGCGGCGATCCCACCCAACTCGCCTGACTTCCGGACTAAGGAGGCGTAAGGAAATAACATTTACAGCTTGCATTTGTCGTGGGGGGGGCCGATGACACCTATCTGAACTCTTTGGACGACAATGGGCCGGTAACCCAATGGGGCCACGGATGTAAAGGTTATTTATTTACGCTGCGTAAGAGAAGTTCGATGTCCGAGAGAGCTTCGCCTTTGAACTGCCGCAGACCGTTTATCGGATCCCCGCTTCGGCATTCTGGATGCTGGGGGCGGCTAGTTCGCCTTTTCGGCTTCGGCGGCGAGCTGCATGAGTTTGAGTTCGCGCTTCGTGGGGGGTACGACGCAGAAGGTGTAGTCGTGTTCCTTGTAGCAGGAGCAGCAACGGACTTTGGCGGGCTGGTCATCCATAAGCGAGACGATGGCGTGGTTTGTGAGCCGCTTACATTTCACGCAATAGTCGTCAATAATGTCGCCGAGCCTGACCTCACGCATGCAACACAGAGTATAACATCGCGAGGAGTCCGGACGAGGCGAGGACCCAAACGGTTTCGACCTTGCGGGAGAGGAAGGCGACGAGGGCTAACGCGGTGAGCATTGCCGGGAACCAGGAAGTGATAGCGGATTGGGCGATGGGCCAGCTATTGGCGAGCATCAGCCCGGCGGCGGCGGCGGTCAGGCCTTGAATGGCGCTCTGCGCGCGCGGGTGGCCGGTGCGGCCCTGGAGGAGCCGGAGGAGAATGATGGCGAGCCACGCCGGTGTGATCATGGCGAGATAGCCGGCGGCGGCGCCGGGAGGGCCGGCGATGTATTGGCCGATGCAGATGATGAAAGAGCCGTTGGGGCCGGGGCCCATGCGGGAGATGGCAACGGCGGTGGAGAGTTGAGCGTCGGTGATGACGCGGCGTTGGACGACCAGATCTTGCCGAACGGACGGAAGCGACGTTCCGCCGGAGAAGGACGTGAGGGTGGCCTTGAGGAGGAGGAGATAGAGGGTGAGAATGTTCATTTTTTAGATGGTTTTAGCGCGCCGATGGCGGCGGCGGCGAGGAGGATTGTGACGGGGCTGGCGGAGTTGGTGATGCCGAAGAGAACGGCGGCGATGAAGATTACCAGCGCGAGGGGGTTTTTACGGAAAGGTTGGAGGAGTTGCCAGGCGCTGGAGAGGATGAGGGCGACGACGGCGGCCAAGGTGCCGAACAGGGCGGCGGCGACCCACCGATTGCCGCTCCAGGCGTCGAAGAAAATGGTCATAAGCCAGATGATGAGAGCGGCGGGGAGAGAGGCGGCGATGACGGCGATGAAGCCGCCGAAGGGGCCCTGAATGCGGGTGGCGGCGGCGGCGATGAAGGCGAGAATGTTGGTGCCGGGGGTGAGGCGGGCGACGCTATAGAGAAGGCCGAAGTCTTCCGGAGGGAGCCAGCGGCGCTCGTAGATGACGCGGCGTTGCAGTTCGGCGATCATGGGCGGGCCGCCGCCCAGGGTGAGATTGCCGGCGCGGGCGAATTCGGAGAGGAATTGGGGCCATGGGACCATTGACGCCGTTACTGTACCATGGGTTCATGCGCGGGAAATGGATGCTTTTCGGCGGCATCGCCATGTTGCTGGCGGTGTTGGCGGGGGCGTTAGCGGTGTGGAAGCGGCAGACGGTTGCTGAGGTTCGGCCTGCGCCGGCGGCGGCCCCGGTGGTGGTAGCCGCGGAGATCAGCTTGGCTGGAAAGGTGGAGGCGCGGGAAGTGGTGGGCGTGCAGGCGCCGAGCGATGGGACGATTGCGGAGTATTTAGTGATCGCCGGGGAGGAAGTTTTTGAGGGGCAGTTGATTGCGCGGATCGCCAATCCGTCGCTGCTGGCGCAACAGGAAAGGGCCAGGGAAGTGGCGGATAAGGCACAGGAACGGGTGAACGCGTTGGAGAGCCAGATGATAGCGGCGCGGCTGCAGGCTTCGCGGGGACAGGCGGAATCGGCGCGGGTGCGGGACGATTATTCGCGGACGGAACGGGCGGCGCGGCGGCAGGAGATGCTGCATGCGCAGGGGGCGACGCCGCGGCTGACGTTTGAGAAAGCAACGGCGGATTTTGCGACGGCGAAGCTGGAATTCGAAACCGCCGCGGCGCGGGCGAAGGGAGCGGATGCGCGGGTGGTTTCGTTGACCAGCGAAATTGAGGCGGCGAAGAAAACGCTGGATGACCGGAACGCGGAGCTGGAAGAGGCCGATACGAATTTGCAGGCGACGCAAATGCACGCTCCGGTGGACGGAGTGATCCTGGATCGGAAAGGCGAGGCGGGGACGGAAGTACGGATTGGGGAGGACGGGATTTTCAGGATCGGGACGGACTTGGGGCAGTTACAGGTGGTGGTGGAGCCGGAGCCGGCGGTGCTGGCGAAGCTGCGGGCGGGGCAGGCGGCGACGGTGATATTGGCGGAGTTTGCATCGGACCAGTTGAACGCCGAGATCAGCCGGATAGAGGGCGGGAGAGTGTATGTGCTGTTTGGGAGTCCGGATCCTGCGATAAAGCCGGGGATTACGGCGCAGGTCAGGATCAGGCTGCCTTGATAAGATAGTGGAATGGAATTTCTGTTCAACAGCCTGGTGGAATTGATCACGCAGACGGCCACGAATTTGCCGCCGGATGTACGCGCGGCGATGGCGCACGTGCTGGATGTGGAGGCGCCCGACACGCAGAGCGGGCAGGCGCTGAACATCATTGCGAACAATATCGATATGGCGGCGACGGACGAGCAGCCGATTTGCCAGGACACGGGGATGCCCACGTTTTTGGTTCATACGCCGGTGGGGGTGAACCAGATTGCGCTGAAGAAAGTGATTCTCGCGGCGGTCGCCGAAGCCACGCGGCGGGGCAAGTTACGGCCGAATTCGGTGGATTCGCTGACGGGGAAGAACTCGGGCGACAATTTGGGGCATGAGACGCCGGTGATCCATTGGGAGCAGTGGGAGTCGGATGAGATTGAAGTGAAGCTTATTTTGAAGGGCGGCGGGTGCGAGAACAAGAATATTCAGTATTCGCTTCCGGCGGAGTTGGAGCATGTGGGGAAGGTTGGGCGGAATTTGGAGGGCGTTCGGAAGTGTTTGCTTCATGCGGTATGGCAGGCGCAGGGGCAGGGGTGCGCGCCTGGGGCGTTAGGAGTTTGTATTGGCAGCGACCGCGGGCACGGGTATTTTCTGGCGAAGGAGCAGTTGTTC
>CAMDKT010000384.1 GCA_945900935.1 Candidatus Sulfopaludibacter sp. SbA3
CTACCAGGCCCTCCAGCTCCGCATGCAGCGCGCCTATTCCAACGGAATGAGCGTGCTGCTTGCCTATAACTACAACCGCGAACGGAACACCTTCTTCTTCAATGATATCGACCAGTACGCGGACAAGTTCACCTGGCTGAACTCCAACAATCCGCGCCAGCGCATGACAGTGGCCGGCACCTACGATTTGCCATTCGGAAAGGGCCGGCAGTTTCTTTCCGGCGCGCATCCGGTGGTCAACGCGGTGTTCGGAGGGTGGTCTACCAGCAATTTCTTCTACGCGGTATCGGGCGCGTTCCTGCGCTTCCCGGCCGCGCTCGCCGACGGCAGTCCCAGCATCAGTAATCCCGGTCCGGCCGCTTGGTTCAATCAGGCCGCCTTTAAACCCCAGCCGGCTTTCACCCCGCGCGAGAATCCATTCCAGTACGAAGGCATCACCGGGCCGGGCTATTGGAATCTCGATTCAACCTTGGCCAAAGAGTTCCGTATCACTGAATCCAAGCGGATTGAGTTGAAGATGGAAGCCTATAACCTCACCAATACTTTTTGGTGGGGCAATCCAAACATGGCCGCCGGTGCCATCGGCACCCCGCAGTTCGGCCGCTCCTTCGTGCAGAACCCCGAAACCCGGGGCCGCGAGTTCCAGTACAGCCTGAAGTTTATCTTCTGAGGTACCTCGCCTTCCTCGCAACTCTCCCGCTGCGGGCCGAGGTTGATCTCAACCTCGGCCCGCAAAACAAACTCCCCGCCCAATGCGCCGAACGCACCAGCTACAAAACCCCCTACCAGCTCTATCTCCTCAACGATCCCGAAGCCCTTCGTTACGCTACCGGCGGCCTCATCCCCAAAATCTGGTGGGGCGACATGTACAAGTCCCGCTCAACCGATAAAGGCGTCACTTGCTCCAAGCCCGAATCGTTCACCGAAACCGGCGTCCTCCCTTGCCTGCTCCAACTCAAAAACGGTGTCCTCGTTCTATCAGTAAGCCCTGGAGTAAGTAGAATCAATTACCCCCTCAGAATACATTCCTCGGTAACTTCCGAATAGAAACACACACGTCGAGAAAGTAACATGGAGTCAGCATTATGAATCGGCTCCTTTGCCTCCTCCTGGCCTCCGCCGCCATCGCGCCCGCCGCCTCCCGCGCTCACAAGAATCGGTGCTCCGACGCTGTCGGCGTCGTCCGCGGCGCAGTCGGATTCGTTTACAACAAACAACCTGTCGATCCGCAAAAGGTCGCCGCCGCCGAAGCCCATCTGGCCCAGATGGCCGGCCGCTACAAGCAAGCGCTGCAACAGCTCGACTCCGCCGGCAAGTGGGATCCAAATGATCCCGACCTCGCCGAATGCGTCGGACTCATGAAGCCCATGCGGGCCTATATCCTCACCACGCAGGAGAAGATCAAACAGGCCAAGGCGTTCGCCGTCAAAGGCGGCCCGATCCTTGAGGCCGCAAAAGCTCACGCGGTCCGGAACGCCTTCCTCACCCTCGCCGTCGTTCATGTTGAACCCACCGCCAACGCCTTCCAAAACTTGACGCCCGTGCAGGCCAAGCAGATGGTGGACCTCCTCGCCAATATCGCCGCCGCCTGCCGGCAAGCCATGCCCGAGGCCATGACCACGCCGCCCCCGGTAGCCGTCCTCCCCGGTAACGAAATCCGTGTCGGCAACGTCGTCCTCCCCGGCAATATCGATACCAAACCCGATTGGCTTTGCTACGTCTCCGCTCAACGGGATCAACTCGCCCTTCGCGCGCTTGGCAACGTCATGTTTTCCACTCCCAACTACGGCAACCCCGACAGGACGTTTAAGGAAATCGCCGATAAAGGCACAAGCTGGAACGGCGCCGCCGACTCTGGGATCTTCGACATCGCCGCCAACGAAGCCCCCTTCATGGGCCAAATGAAAGCCGCCGCCGCTGAATGGTATCAAGCCTTCGGCTTTCCCTTGCCGGGCCAGCCATTCCCCGGCCTCGCTGAAAAGATCCTCGCCTTCCGCCAAGCCGTCAACGCCGCCGCCGCCCGCAATCCCATCCAGCGCCTCCCGCATAAATACGCCCCCATGGAAACACGCGCCCGCGCCTACACGGGCAAGCTCTATCCAAAGATGGCAATCCTCGCCACTTGGATGGATGAGTCCGCCTACACCGTTCGCACCAACGCGCTGGGCGTGCCGCTTTCCCGCTACCGCTCCGGCCAGATCGTCTATCGCGTCAACAACGACAGCTTCTGCCGCCAGCGCGCATTCAGCTTTTCCGAAGCCCATCAGGGCGGTGGCACTTATGTCCCAGGCGGTGACCCAACGCTGATCGAAGGCACCCGCGCCGTCAAGTGCCCCTAAGGCTTCGAAACCGCCACTCCGGAAATCTTCAAATTCCGAAAACTGCCAGTCTCATTGAAAGACCCAAGCCCCACGCGCCCCTGCTTTAGCGACAAGTCCACCGCGCGCATGGCCCCGCTTGTCTTCCCATTCGCATAGCAAACCACTTCCCCCGTCTTCCCGCTCCACACCAACTTCACCCGCGTCCAATCCGAAGTCGCCAACAATCCCGGGCCCCCTTCCAACGGCGAGATCCGCACTCGGTCCCCCCCAAACACGTGGAATACCCCGTTATGCACATTCTGTTTCGCCGGATCGTCCACCGAAATATGGGCGTAATTAAAATGGTCGTCGTCCTGATGCGCAAATACCAATAGCAGTGACTTCCCGTTCCGCTTCACATCCACCTCCAAAGTGAACGACGAATACGGACCCTCTTCCAACAAAGCAAACTGCTTTGGACGGCGCGGTTTTCCCGGCTCATGCTTAACTACCAGTTCCAGAATCTCCGCGGAAGTTTTCCAGTCCCCAGCCGTCATCACAGAAAACTTCTTCCCTAACGCCGTGATCGTTTCGTCCGCCCAAACCGAGCTCGCCACCAGCAACAAAATCCCAAGTGTTCGCATAGATTAATTACACAGCTATCACACTCCGCCGCACTTCGCTACATTATGAAGGTGGACCCCCTCACTCCAGCAAGCTTCCAAACTGCCCGCCACCCCAACCCTCTCTTCTGTCACCCGGACTTTCTGGAACGCCTCGAATCCTACCGCACGCAACCCGTCGGCAAACGTGCAGCCCTCCTCCTCCAGCGCCTGTTAATCGATCCCGAACGCCTCCACTACAAGGGCACCCAAGGCGAAAACAAAGGCTGGCGCCGCTCCCGCCTCGGCGGTACTTCCGGCTCCCACTTCTACGCCTGGTGGGCCCCCGCCGGCGCCCTTCCGCTGAAAGGTTTCCAGAACACCCCCGCCGGCGCTCTGTTCCTCCGCGACATTCGTCACCACGACGATCACACTCCCCTCCCCGCTCACAACTTCCCCGACGACTATCTCCCCATCACCGTCCCCGAAGTCCGCCGCGAAGACTTCGGCCCCGCTCCCTGGACTCCCCAACAAGCCAAATTCGCCGGTGCCCGCGACTACGTCCGCATCCTGAAAGGCCATCCCGGCTCCGGCAAAACCACAGCTCTTCTCCACGCTGCCGATCAGACCAACGCCAAGAACATCCTTTATCTCACCTACTCGTCTGACCTCGCCGCCCTCGCCCGGTCCTACTTCGACCGATACTGCACCAACTCCCGCGAATACCACGTCACCACATTTCCCCAGTTCGTCCGCGGTCTCCTCAACGTCACCACCCCTCCCGTCCCACTCGCCGAACAGCGCAGCCGATTCCGCGTGGAGGTCGCCTCCCTCTCCCGCAACCTCGGCCCCTGGGCCCAGAACATCCCCGCGCTCTTCGACGAATTCCACGCCCATATCATCGGCGGCGCTCTCCCGGCCCGTGTCGGCCGTTTCAGCGCCGCCCCCATCCAACGCCGGAACGATGCCGATTACATCAGCAGCCGTTCCCGCTTCACCGGCGCGCCCGCCGCTGAAATGGCCAACGCCGCCGCCATACGCCTCGAAAAATCCGGCGGCCCCATCGCCGCCCGCCTCTTCCCCGACCTCCATCTCGCCTGGTCCGCCATCCAGCAACTCCCCAATCTCTCCGCCGAAAAACTCCCCTGGGACTGCATCGCCATCGACGAATGCCAGGACCTCACCCCCATCGAAACCTTCTTCATCGCCCGGCTTGCCAAACGTCTCCAGGAACTCCGCGGCCGCCCCATCCCCGTCCTCATTGCCGGTGATGAAGCCCAAACCGTCCGTCCCACGGACTTTGAATGGGGCTGGCTCAGCGACATCTTTCACACCCTAGTCGCCACCCCCAGCGTTCATAAACTTTCCGCCAACCTCCGCAGCCCTCGCCAAATCGCCGAACTCATCAACAAAGTCTGGGACCTGTACGCTCATCTCGAAAAGCGCGATCGCCCCTCCGGCCAGGGCTGGGCCTCCATTGAAGACGACGCCACCGATCAAATCCTCTACTGCGCCGCCGCCCCCGGCGCAGACCTCACCACGCTCCTCGCCGATCTCCAATCCCGCGAAGGCCTTGCCATCGTCTCCTTCGCCGATAACCAATCCAACATCCCCGGCGCCCTCACCCCCTCCGAAATCAAAGGTCTCGATTTCCACTCCGTCTGCATCATCGATCCCGGCGCGCAACTTGAGAAAGTCCAAACCACCCGTTACAACCCCGTCGATATCGAAAACCTCACCCGCCGCCTGGCCATTGATCAGCTCCGCGTCGCCGTCAGCCGCCCCACCGAACGCCTCATCTGGCTCGACATCAGCCCCAACCCCGCCCGCGTCTTCACCAGCCTGCACTTCCTCAACGGCCCCATTCCCAACCACTCCGCCCTCACTCCGGCGGCCCTCTATTTGTCCCTCCAGGAAGAAAATCTCGATCTTGACGAACGCGTCCAACGCTGCCAGCAGGACGCCCGCCAATACCTCGCCATCCGTCCTGACCTCGCCTGGTCCCGCGCCCATCAGGCCGTCACTCTCCTTGGCCGCCAGACCGAAATCAACGCCATTCTGGACCCCCTAACCCGCAAAACCGCCTACGCCACTCTCGCCGAAGTCTGCTTCAGCCTCGGCATGCGCAAAGCCAAACTCCCCTCCGTACTCGGCAATCCAAACCTGGTCAAAGAGGCCGCCCAAGCCGCCCGCCATATCCCCAATGACGATCTCACCAGGCTGCTCTTCGACATCGCCGAATTGGCCCAACTCACCGCCGCCGAGGAGCTCAACGCCGGTGTTGAGCTCATGCGCAAGATCCCCGGCAAACTCGAGAATCTCCCCCCCTGGTTCCTCGTCGAACTCGCAGCCGAACCCATGCGATGGATCGCCATGCTCGAACGCGTTCAACACGTCGGAGCCAACGCCGCCATCTGCGTCCGCGTCCTCCCGCCATTTTATAAAGCCATCGGCCTCCCCGACGCTGATGCCCGTTCCGCCAAGCTCCGCGCCCAAGCCGTTAACGATCTGGTCAAAGCAAAGCATTTCAAGGACGCTGAGGGCGTCCTTGCCGAACTCCCCGAACACAACTACAAGCTCGAAGCCCAGTGCCACGAAGGCGTCGGTGACCTCGCCGCCGCCGCCGCCGCCCACCGCGCCGATGGCAACCTCGAATCCGCCATCGATTGCTACCGCCGCGTCCCCGACATTATCCAAACCCTCTCCGCCATGAAGGAGCTGAAGAAACCGCACACCGCCGCCCCCGCCCTGGAGTGGGTCGCTGCCATGCAAGCCCTCGCCGCCAAACGCCCAGACAACTTCAACCGCGTCGTCAAAGCCGAGGAAAAGAAGCTCCTCGAATCCGTCCTTGAGTCATCCCTCGGCGTCCAGCGCAAGAAACCCGCCGTGAAGAAAGCGGCAGCTAAAAAGCCCGCCGTGAAGAAGGTCGCAGTCAAGAAAGTCGCGGTCAAGAAAGTCCCCCGTCCTTTTACGCCCCGGAGTCCCTATTTCTGACCGCCTCCGGCTCAAAGCTGATCCGCAGCCGGCTGCCGGTCGCCTTGGCATATTTCTCCAAAGTCCGCGTGGACGGCTTGCTTCCGCCGCGCTGCCTGCTCCTGCGTCAAACCGGCCCGCGAGCGCGCGTCGATCAATGCGGCGGTGAGTGAGAATTCCTCTTCGAGCGACTCATACTCACGCCGATAATCAGCGTCTTTCAACCATTGTTCGTGCAGATCGTCTACCCGTGT
>CAMDKT010000385.1 GCA_945900935.1 Candidatus Sulfopaludibacter sp. SbA3
GTTTCGGCAGGAATGCTCGCGGGATCGAAGGAAAATTCTCAAACAATTCAAATAAACCGGCGGCTACCAAATCGTTTGCACAGACGACGCTCGGATTTGGCCATCCCGGCTGATGACCGGGACGCCAAAATAAACGGCGGTCGCGGCAACAATTCGGTCGGGCATATCCGGCGCCGCGCTCCAAGGAACGTGGCGCACGGCTTCTTCAATCACATACTCGTGATCGGCGAGTGCGCTTTTAAGCTCTTCATATGCCGATACCGGCAATCTGTTTTTCCCGGTCAGATAAATTGATCTCGGCAAGGCTGATCGGTGACAACAAAAAGGCCGGTGCCGGGATCCAGTGGCGGGGTGGGCGGCTTGACCGGTCGCGTCCAGATTTCGAATACATCAATGCCGAAGTAAATGGAAAAACCGAGGGACGCGATTCCGAGAGGAACCGCGGTCCAGCGAACAATGGTCGAGAAGACGCTCCGCGCGGTCATACGCCTACTGAATGGTAATCAGATCGGCCGGCTGCATCTTTTTCAACTGCCCGCAGGCGGCGTAAATATCCAGGCCGCGCGGGCGGCGGACGTAGCAGGGGAGTGACCGCATGATGATTTTCTGGAAGCTGTCGACGCGTTCGGGATCGGGAGTTTGGAAAGGAATTCCGGGGCCGGGGTTGAGCGCGATGATGTTGAGCTTCGCCTTCATGTTTCCCAATAAGGCCACGACGCGGCGGGCGTCGGCGTCGGTATCGTTGACGCCGCGGAGCATGACGTATTCGAAGAACAGGAATTCGCGGGGCCGGAGCGGGTAGGCCTTGCAGGCCGCCATCAGATCGGCGAGGTGATATTTTTTCGTGATCGGCATCAACTCGACGCGCTGCTCTTCGTGGGATGCGTTGAGGGAGATAGCTAGATTCGGGCGGACTTCGGCAGCGCCGAGTTCAGCGATTTTCGGCACGATGCCGGAGGTGGAAACGGTGACGCGGCGCTGGGAGAAACCGACGCCGTTGTCGTCGCACAATATTCGGGTGGCCTTCAGGACGTTGGGCAGATTCAACAGAGGTTCGCCCATGCCCATCATGACGATGTTGCAATGGGAGGCGCGGGGGTCGAGGTTATGCTCGCGGCAGACGTGGAGGACTTGGCCGACGATTTCGCCGGCGCTGAGACTGCGCTCCAAGCCCATTTGAGCGGTGAGACAGAATTTGCAATCGACTGGGCAGCCGACCTGGGAGGAGATGCAGATGGTGTGCCGATCATCCTGGGGCATGAGGACGCTTTCGACGGTGCGACCGTCGGCGGGGAGTTTCAGGAGATAACGCACGGTGCCGTCAACGGAGTTAAAACGCTGGTCGACGGTGAGGCGGCCATGGGGCATTTCGGCTCGGAGACGATCGCGAAGATCTTTGGGGAGAGTGGTTGTTTCGTCGAGATCGGCAACGTTGTGCTTATAGAGCGCCTCGTATATCTGACGGGCGCGAAAGGGCCGAGCGCCTGGCCCGAGGAGATCGAGCAGGTCGGCGACATCAAGGCCGAGTAGCGTCGGCTGCGTGCGAAGGGCCATCTCTTCTAGAATAGAAGAGAACCGCACATTCGTGTATTCTATGACCAAAACTTTGAATCGTTCGCTAGCCGTCGAGACCACGGTGCTTCCTAATGGCCTCAAGATCATCACGGAATCGATGCCTGGGGCGCGATCTCTGTCGCTGGGCCTGTGGCTGCGGTCGGGGTCGCGGCGGGAGACAGCCGCGGAAAACGGGATCTCCCACTTCATTGAACACATGCTGTTCAAGGGGACCGAGCGGCGGAGCACGCAAGAGATTGCGCGCGAGTTGGACACAATTGGAGGCTACTCCGACGCGTTTACGGGGAAAGAGATTGTCAGCTTCAATGCGAAGGCGTTGGACGAACACGCCGCCCACGCCTTTGAGATTCTCTCCGATATGATGCTGCGGCCGCTGTTCCGGGAAGAGGATTTGGAGAAGGAAAAGGGCGTGGTGCTGGAGGAGATCAAGATGGATCTCGATAGCGCCGAATCGCAGACGCACGAACTGTTTTGCAAGAAGTTCTGGAAAGAAGACGCGCTGGGGTGGCCGATTCTGGGCACGCCGAAGACGGTGAAGAGTTTTCATCCGAAGATGTTGCGGGAGTATTGGGGTCGGCATTACGCGCCGGGCAATATGCTGATTACGGCGGCGGGAAAGGTGAAGCACGCGACGTTTGTGAAGATGGTGGACGCGGTGATGGGCGAAATGAAACCGGGCAAGGCGTTGCCGGGACTGCCGGAAGTGAACGTATTTCCGCAGATTGCGATGAAGACGAAGGCGTCATTGGAACAGGCGCAGGTATGCATTGCGGCGCCGTCGTATCCGATGGGCCATGCGAAGCGATTTGGCTGCTACCTGCTGAACACGATACTGGGCGGGGGGATGAGTTCGCGGCTGTTTCAGAATATTCGCGAGCGGCATGGACTGGTGTATAACATTTCGAGCGAACTGTCGTTGTATCGGGATACGGGGGCGATGGCGATATATGCGGGGACGTCGCCAGGGACGCTGCGGCGGGTGGTGACGGGCGTGATGGAAGAGTTGCGGGGGATGAAAAACGAGCCGGTGAGCGCGGAGGAATTGCGGCGGTCGAAGGACAATTTGAAGGCGTCGGTGGTGTTGGGGTTGGAATCGGCATCGAGCCGGATGTCGAATTTGGCGCGGCAGGACATTTTCTTTGGACGGTTCTGGGATCTGGACGAGACGATAGCTGCGATTGAGGCAGTGCAAACCGCCGATATTCAAGAGATCGCCAATACGTTTTTGAAGCCGGAGAATATGGCGTTGACGGTGATTGGGCCGGCGGGCACGGAGAAGTTTACGCGGCGCGATCTCGCCTGCTGAATATGTCTATCGGGCACATGACGAAGGTCTGTGGGCTGCTTTTATTGGCGGCGCTGGGGCAGGCGGCCGATTGGGGCGCGTTGCAGCCGCAGGGCTATGTCAGCGATTTCGCGGGGGTGATCGATGTTGGCTCGCGCCAGCGGATCGACGCCTATTGCGCGGCGGTGGAGAAGGCTACGGGGGCGCAATTGGCCTTGGTGACGGTGCCGGAACTGGGCGGCGAACCGGTGGAGGATGTCGCCAATCTTCTGTTCCGGAAATGGGGGATCGGCAAAAAGGGCGAGAATAATGGCGCGCTGCTGCTGTTATCGGTCCGGGACCGGCGGAGTCGGCTGGAAGTGGGTTATGGATTGGAGCCGATTCTTCCGGACGGCGCGGCGGGGGCGCTGCTGCGCGAGATGCGGCCGGCGTTGAAGACTGGCAAATACGGTGAAGCGATGCTGGTGGCGGCGCATCAAATAGGGGAACGGGTGGCGCGAGAGAAGGGCGTGCAGATTGACGAATCGGTACGGCCGCGGCGGCGCTATGCCGAGCCGAGCCGGGGGATTCCGTGGCCGATGATTTTGATTGGGCTGTTGGGACTTTTGTTTTTGTTTAGCAGAGGGGGCGGCGGCGGGGGCGGGCCGTGGTGGCTGCTGCCGTTTATGATGAGCGATGGCGGGCATCGCGGGGGCGGCGGCGGATTTGGCGGGGATGATTCGGGGGGCGGATTTGGCGGATTCGACGGCGGAGATTCGGGCGGGGGAGGAGCGTCGAGCGACTGATAACGACTATGGCAAACGAAACAGAGAAGCGATTGGCGGAATTAACGGTGAAGCTCGAAAGGGCGTTCGGCGAGCGGCTGTTGTCGGTGATCCTGTACGGCTCGGCGGCGTCGGGCGAACTGCATGGGAAGTACAGCGACCTGAATGTGCTTTGTGTATTGAAGGCGATTGGTCCGGAAGAGTTGCGGTTGGCCGAGCCGGTGATTCACTGGTGGCGCTCGCTGGAGAATCCGTCGCCGTTGTTCCTGAGCGAAGACGAGTTGCACAACTCGACCGACTGCTTCGCGATCGAGTTCCACGACATTGTGGAGTGCCATCGGGTGCTGGGCGGGCGTGACGTGGTGGCGGGTCTGGTGATTGACGATAGCTTCTATCGGGGCCAAGTGGAACATGAGTTGCGCGCGAAACTTTTGCGGCTGCGGCAAAAGGCGGGCGGGATGTTGAGCGATAGGGCGATGCTGGTGCGGATGATGGCCGAATCGGTGTCGACTTTTTGCAATTTGGGACGGCACGCGCTGCGATTGGCGGGGGCGCCGGCACCGATGCACAAGCGCGCTGCGATTGGCGCTTGCGCGGGGCAGTTCGGAATTGACCCCGCGCCGTTCTATACTTTGTTGGATCTGCGGGAAGGCGTGAAGAAGGCGCGCGACCTGGACCCCGCCACATTATTGGCCGCCTACATGAAAGAGATTGAAGCGTTGACCGGGGCGGTTGACCGGTTGGCGAAGGGTTAATTTAGGAAAAGGAACATTATGAAAATCGGATTGATTGTACTGGGAGTGGTGGTGTTGCTGGTGCTGGTTTTGGGCGGGCAGATGGTGGGTGTCCGCAACGATTTGACCACGCAGAAGAATGGAATTGAGGGCGCATTCGCGCAGATGGACGTCGTGCTGCAGCGGCGCGCGGACCTGATTCCGAACTTGGTGGAGACGGTGAAGGGCTTCGCCACGCAGGAAAAAGATATAATTGCGTCGGTGTCCAATGCGCGGGCGGCGTTGGGCGGGGCGCGCACGACGGGCGAGAAAATTGCAGCCAACGGGCAGTTGGACGGAGCGTTGAGCCGGCTGCTGATGGTTGTCGAGAATTATCCGCAGTTGAAGAGCGATGCGACGTTCATGCGGCTGCAGGATGAGCTGGCCGGAACGGAAAATCGGATCGCGGTGGAGCGGCGGAAGTATAATGAGGCTGTACAGAAGTACAATACGAGCATCGAGTTGTTCCCCAACAACATTGCGGCGAGCCTGTTCGGCTTCCAGCGCAACGATGCGTACTTTAAGACCGACCCGGCATCCCGCCAGGCGCCAAAAATCGATTTCAGCAAGAAGTAGAGTTCACTCTCCCGGCGTCAGCGCGCCGTCTCATTTTCAAAAAGGATTTTTTTAACATGCCGGAAGTTTTTCGTAATTACATTGATGGCGAATGGGTGGATGGGCCCACGTTCGAGAACCGCAATCCCGCGAACACCGATGAGATCGTCGGCCTGTTTGTAAAGGGCAGTGGGGCCGATGTTCACCGGGCGGCGGACGCGGCGCAGGCGGCTTTCCCTGGATGGTCGAACATGCCGGCGCCGGCGCGCGGGGCGCTGCTGTTTAAAGTCGCCGACATACTGGAGAAGAAGTTTGACCAGTTGGGCGAGGAGATGTGCCGGGAAGAGGGCAAGACGCTTCCTGAAGCCAAGGGCGAAGTGCGGCGGGCGATCAACATTTTCCGCTACTTCGGCAGCGAGGGCTCGCGTCTACCGGGCCATTTGGTCCCGAGCGAGCGCGACCGGGTTCATATGTTCTCGATCCGCAAGGCGATTGGCGTCATTGGCCTGATCAATCCGTGGAATTTTCCGATTGCGATTCCGGCGTGGAAACTGGCGCCGGCGCTGGTGTGCGGGAATACGGTGATCTTGAAGCCGGCATCCGTGTCGCCGCTGAGTTCGTGGCGGATTGTGGAGGCCTGTCATGAGGCCGGGATCCCGAAGGGCGTTGTGAACTACATCGCCGGATCGGGGAGCGAGATTGGCAAAGCGCTGATGACGGCCAAGCCGTTGAAGGCTGTTTCGTTTACAGGTTCGTGCGAGATCGGCAACTGGCTGCACGCCGAGGCGTCGAAGCGGCACTTGCGGATTCAATTGGAAATGGGCGGGAAGAACCCGACGATCGTGCTGGCCGATGCCGATTTCAAATCGGCCGTGGAGAATGTCTGCAACGCGGCGTTCTTCTCGACGGGGCAAAAATGTACCGCGACGAGCCGGGCGATTGTGGAAGAGTCGATTTACGACAAGTTCGTGGTGGCGTTGGCGGAGCGGACGGCGAAGTTGAAAGTCGGTAACGGAATGTTGCCGGGGATTGATATCGGACCGGCTGTCGACCAGGGCCAGTTGGACACGAATCTGAAATACATCGAGATCGGCAAGCAGGAGGGCGCGCGGCTGGTGTTGGGCGGGAACCGGCTGACGGGCGGGGATTACGACAAGGGTTACTTTGTGGAGC
>CAMDKT010000386.1 GCA_945900935.1 Candidatus Sulfopaludibacter sp. SbA3
TCACTACATCGGGCAGGCTAAACTCTACCCGCGTAAAAAGAAACGGCCAGCCTATCCCAGAGAAGTTTGGCACAGCACGAAACCCTTCCCAAGGCGCAAGGCTAAACCATAACCCCAATTGACTGGTGCGCAAAAAGTACGTGGCATTAAGCTCAGGCTGCCAAGCCGAAGGCGCCCGCCTCGCGAAAGCGACGTGCAAGCTCCCGCGCCTCACGCGGACTATGATGCTTTGCCGCATATCGAAATTGGCTCGCCATAGCTTGGTCGGCTTCTTCCAGCATCTTACGCAACCCCGTTTTTAGCGACTTAGGCGCGGCTTCGTCGGCGAGGTAGCCATCGGAAAGTAAGTGAGCGCGAACGTAGTCCCCCGCCTTCAGGGCCGCGCGCACGGCGCCCCGACGAGCGATCCGGCCTTCCGGCCCTGACACCGGAAGAGCCTTCGCCAACTCTTCCTCCAGCGAGGAAACCTCCGCCCAGGCTTGCGCGGGGCTTATGCCGCGAGCTTCGAGCTGCTTGGCCCGCCAGATGGCGCCGGTCACGAGCGTGTTGAGCGAATCAGTGTTCACGGGTCTTTCTCTTAGTGGAATGAAGGGCTGCGGCGGGTTCTTCGAATCCGACGACAGCGGCCCATCGTTGATCGACGTCGGTGCTTTTGGCAACTTGCGCGAGCCTTTCGGAAAGGCGCGCAAAAATCGTGCCTCGGTTAACGCCGCTAATTTCGAGTGCAACTACTCGCTGCCCATCTTCCAGGAGCCAGTCCGCATGTTCCTCGCGCTGCATCCGGCGGATGACGCGCCATGCCCGGTGCTTATGGGCAACGGCAAGGGCTACGGCCTCGGCACCCTCCTCCGTGATCCGGTTATCGTCATGCTGATCCATCTTGCTCAAGTCAGCTCCGGGCCAGGAAAGCAAGCCACTACTCAGGATTCGTTCCATGTTCACGGAAAGGCGAACGCCCGCTGTGTGCGCGTTCCGCTCAAGGGCGAGCGCCGCCCGCTCTACCATCACCAATGCAAGGTCGCTCGGCAGCCGACTGTGCATCTCCCGCAACTCCGCCAGATCGATATCCACGCTGAGCAGATTCTAACTGATTGATGAGGTTCTGCGCAAACAAGAGTTTCGTCGCCAGCCAAATCCTAGAACCGGAACTTCGCGTTCAATTGAATCACCCTCATGCCGCCGGTGCCGCTGATTTGACCAAAAACAGCCGAGTTCAGACCCGCGGTCGGGCCGCCGTAGTTCACGTGGTTGGTCGCGTTAAACATGTCGGCGCGGAACTGGAGATTCGTTTTCTCGGTCACTCGAAAATTCTTTGCCAGCGAGATGTCCGTGCTCCAGGTAGCCGGGCCCCGGACGGAGCCGTTGCCCAAATTGCCGGGCCGAATGGCAATACGGGACACCGCATTCACGGGGACAAACGCAAACGCATTGATGTCCAAATATTGCAGCGTGCAGCGAGCGCCAACGATGCACCGGTTCGTCGAATTTTCCTTCCAGTTAGGGAAAGAAGTGGATCCGCCGACGAAATCCGGACGGCAATACTGGCCCGATGCGCAGTTCTGGGTGATCGTGATGCGCTCGCCGGCGCGGGTGTTGAAGATGCCGCTGACCTCCCAGCCGCCGATGGCGCCGCGAATCAGGCGGTTCGCAGTGGCCAGCCGGGGCAGTTCGTAGATCCAGTTGCCAACGAAACGATGGGCTGTATCGCCTGGGTTGGGTCCGCGGTCGGCTCTGGGGTTATTGAAATCCTGAATGTTGTTACTGTCGTTGTCCGAGCCATAGTAAGCGCCGATATCGCCGCCGGAGATACCTAACGTCTTGCCAAATGTATAGTGAAAGTCGAAGGAGAGCCCGCGGGAGAAACGTTTCCGCACGGAAGTCTGCCAGGCGTTGTAATTGGTGTTCTGGGAGTTATCGACATAGTAGCCGCCAAAAATGATGTTAGGGTTAGGCCGGATGCCGGTCAGGCGATCGGGTAAGTTCGGTACACGATGCAGAATGAACTTGACCCCCCGGTTGCCGACATAGCCGGTCTCAATCATCAAGGAAGATGTAACTGCCCGCTGGATGTTGAACTGATAGTGCATGGCGTACGGGTTTTGGAGGCCCGGATTGATGGCGGAGAACGGGAAGCGGACGGCGCTGGTGGCCGCCTGCCGCTCAACCACTTGGCGCAACTGGTCCGTATAGCGCGGGAACACCAGGCCCAGAGCGCGGGCCTCGGCCAAGCTCCAGCTTACGCGGAACGGCACAAGCGGATTCGCCACGGCCTGACGAACAACACCGGGCATTTGCGGGCTGAACAGGATGCCGAAGCCGCCACGAACTACGGTCTTGCCCTTCCCGTCCAGATCGTAAGCGAAGCCGGCTCGGGGGCCGAGGTTCACCCAGCCATCGTTGTTGTATGGATTCTTCGGATCGCGGGCCGGACCGAAATCGAACTTGGCCCAATCCGTTGGCGGGGAGGGATTGTAGAAACCAGCGGCTATAGAAGTAGTCGGCTCCGACACGTTCTTTGAATAGAAGTCATAGCGCAGGCCCAGGTTGAGAACGAGACGGGAGGTGATGCGCCAGTCATCCTGCATAAAGAGGCCTAACTCATGCATTTTCGAACTGTACGGCGGGGATCCAAATGTAGGCGTCACACTACTGGGGATGTTATTCAGAAAATCCGCCTTGCTTTGAAACGAAAAGGAAGGATTTTCAGGGTTACTCCGGAAGCCGGTGTTGAGACCATATTTGCCGCCGAACTTGAATGAATGTTTGCCCATGCGCCGGGAGATTTTTTGATCGAAGCTGTAGGTTGACCCGAACATATCCCAGATTTCAGCTCCGCCCACGCCAAAGCCGGACACGCCGGCGATGGAGATACGGGGGACGCTTCTGTCCCATGGCGCGATTTCCGTCCCGCCCTTTGGATCCTTGACGGTGAAAAACTTATCGAGCCGCTTCATGTCATTAAAGTTCCAGCCAAAGCGGCTTTCCGACATCCAACTGGCGCCGCCGGTGGTGAAGCTCGCTGTGATCCGGTCCTGAATATAGTTGAAGGTTCTGTCGTTCTGTCCGGCAAGATAGTAACTTGGATCGAGGCCGAAGGGACGCATTCGGGTGTAAGTAACGGCCAGATTGCTCATGGACGTCAGGCGGGCGTCGCCCTTAAGAACGAAGTGATTCTCGCGGCTGGTGGCGTTGCGAATTCCCTCGAACGTACCGATGTCGCTGTTGATCGGAACGTTCGGCTGGGGCAACACATCCATCATCAACTTGGTCTCCGGAAACGGCAACGCCCGCAAGATTTCGTCGCGATAGGACTGTGTTGGCACCGTGCCATTGACTCGTCGCGAAGCGGACTCTCGATACCCTTCGTAGGTGGCGAACGCGAAGACGCGGTCCTTGACGATGGGAGCGCCAAGCGTGCCGCCGAACTGATTGAATACGATGCGCGGCTTGCGGATTTCGGAGCCGTCGGCCCTTCTGGCGGCGATGAAAGGATTACGCGCATTCAGCACATGCGACTGATAGTTTTCGAACAGAGTGCCGTGCCAACTGTTCGTGCCGGATTTGGAAATGATATTAACCTGACCGCCGACGACGCTGCCATATTCGGCCGGGAGAATCCCGCGCAGCAGTTGAACTTCCTGGATAGCGTCGATACTCATCACGTCAATGTAGTTCCGGGCTCCATATTGCGCCATGCTGCGCTGTTCCGGATTGGAATTGGCGTCCGTGCCGTCGACGCTAATCCCGGTTCCGCTGGCGCCGATGCCGTTCAACCGGGGGCTGCGACCGCTACCCAAGTCCACTCCGGCGGAGAGGCGGAGAATGTTGCTGACGTTGCGGCGTCCGAGCGGGAGTTCGGTAACCTTCATCGCTTCAAAAGTCTGTACCTGCTCCGACGTGGATGTGTTAATGAGCGGCGCGGAGGCCTCCACGTTGACCGATTCCGAAACCGACCCGACTTCGAGCGGGAACGTCTGCCTCACCGTCTGCGACGCGACGAGTTCCAGGCCCTTCAGCTCGTGCCGTTTGAAGCCCTGCGCCTCCACGCGCACCGAGTAGGCGCCGACGCGTAAGAAGTCAAACGCGAATTCGCCGGTTGCATCGGCGGTTCTCAACGTGGACGCATTTGTTTCCTGATGTGTGAGGGTGACCGACGCGCCGGGGACGGCGGCCCCGGTTGGATCGGTCACGATGCCGTACAACGTGGCGGTGGTGACTTGAGCAAAGCTGGAAGCGCTACTCAATAAGATTGGGACGAGCAAGGAAGCGCGCGTGATCAGTTTCATTGAGACTCCTCGTTACGACTGGGCTCATCTTACGCGAAGCCCGTATCGGGAGCAAGCATCGAACTGTTCTGAACGGTTCCCGGTTCCGGCCGGCTAACGCCCTCGGCGATAAACTACCAGCTAAACCGCGCGTTCAATTGAATAACACGCGCCCCGGCCGTACTCAACAACTGCCCGAAAAACGCATCGTTCAAACTGGTGCGAAGGCCGGTCAGATTGGTGTGATTCAGCGAGTTAAACATATCCGCCCGGATTTGTATCTTGGCGGTCTCCGTTATCGGCACGCTCTTGCCAACAGAGAAATCCAGATTCACCGAACCCGGCGTACGGATCGCCCCATTGCCCACATTGCCCGGACGGTCCGGCGCGCGGGATACGGCGCCGAGCGGAACCAGCGCGAAGGCCGCTCGATTCAGGTATTGCAGCGTCTCCCGGTAGTTATCGAAGTAGACCTGCCCGCCATTGTAATCCGGACGGTTGATCTGCAATGCGCCGGCCTGCGAGAGCGAGACCGGTTCGCCGGTGCGGGCCTGGAAAATGCCGGAGAGCTGCCAACCGCCGAAGACAGATTTGGCGAGACGGCCCTGTTTAAGCAGTTGAGGCACTTCGTAAACCCACTCGGCGTTGAAGTAGCTCTTGATGTCGCCGGTATTAGGGCCACGGTCGGCGCGAGGATAAAGGAACTCCTGCGTACGGGCATCTCCGTCACCCTGATAATAGGCACCGATGTCGCCGCCGGCGGTGGATAGCCCCTTGCCCCAAGTGTAATTCAGACTGCCGGTGAGGCCATGGGCGAAGCGCTTGCGGAGAGAGGTCTGCCAGGACGTATAGACGGACTGCTGGGTGTTGTCGACGTAGTAATTGACGTTGAGCAGCGGATTGGGCCGCAGGCCGGTAACGCGATCCGGGTTGTTGGCCCAACGGTGCATCAGGAACTTCACGCCGCGCGTGCCGACGAAGGCCGATTCCAGCGCCAGCGTATTGGTGATGGCGCGTTGAAAGCCCAGATTGAAGTGCATGCTATACGGATTTTGCAGTTGCGGATTGTAGATGGAAAAGATATTGGTGAGCCCGCGCGCGGCGGAGTCCTTGTCCAAGGCGACGGCGATGTCATCGTTATAGCTTCCCCATTTGAGCCCCAAGCGTTGGGAGTCGGCGCGGCTGAAGCGAATGCGGAACGGCGTGTTCGGTCCGGGCTGGACGGCGGCCTGCAATGCGCCGGTCACCTGGCTGCTGAAGAGAATGCCGAAGCCGCCGCGGATCGCCGTTTTGCCATTGCTTTGGGGATCGTAGCTGAAGCCGATGCGCGGTCCGAGGTTCACCCAGCGGTCCGCTTCCACGGGGTTGTTGCGATCACGAAGTTTCCCCACCGCGAAGGTCACCGGGTTCAGTAGGCCATCGGGATTATACAGGCCGGTTTCCTTGGCGGACTCTAAGGCCTTGGGCGCGAAATTGCCAAACGAATCGTAGCGCAGGCCGAGGTTCAGGGTAAGGTTCGGGCGAATGCGCCAGTCATCTTGCGCGAAGAATCCGAGACTCTTCTGCACGCCGCGAAATTCGCCGTTACCAAAGACGGGAGCGACTTCGGTGGGGATGTTGGCGATCAGATCGGCGCGGCTGGTATAGCTGATCAGCGGCGCTTCGGGATTGGTCTTCTTGCAGCAATCGCTGCGATAGCTGAAGCCGAATTTCAGTCCATGCTTGCCGCGCTGCAGTGCGAGTTTCTGATCGAAGTTGATGGTGCGGCCTTCCAGATTGTAGTATTCGTGATCCGGAGAGCCCCAGCCGAGGTTGGTGGAGATACGGGCGACACGGCGACC
>CAMDKT010000387.1 GCA_945900935.1 Candidatus Sulfopaludibacter sp. SbA3
CCAATCCCCATGCTCCAAATTCGTAAACGGAAATCCAAACTTCCCTGACCCCATCGCCGCCGCGTGAACCAAATGGCCCACAGGTCCCAACCGCGCCTCCGTCTCCCGCAGCGCGGCAATCACGGCCCCATAATCACTCACGTCCACACGAAAATCCGCCCCTGGGGCCAAGTCCCAAACCGCCACCCGGCACCCTTCGGACGCCAGTCCTCGCGCACACGCCAACCCAATCCCGCTCGCCCCGCCCGTCACCACCGCCACGTGTCCGTTGAGTTCAAAGTCATGCCGTCGATGGCGTTCAGCGCCGTAGGTCAGGTCGAGTCCTAACGCGATTGAGATAGCGCAGGTTGTTATTGTTACTTAATTAGCGGTTACACCGATGGCGGCCAGGCGGTTTACGGCCGGTCGAAGGAGGGCCTAATCTTTGGGCTTTAGATCGTAGACGCTAGGCATTGGAGAAGGCTGCCATGGAGGCGAGCTTGGCGGCGGCGGCTCCAGTGTCGATGGATTCCCTGGCTTGTTGCACGGCGGTGGCGAGGTCCGGGGCGGCACCGGCGACGAGGATGCCGGCTGCGGCGTTCATGATGACAATATCGCGTTTGGGGCCGGTGGCGCCGCCGAGGATTTCGTGGGTGATGGCGGCGTTAGCAAAGCGATCGCCGCCGCGCAGCGCGTCGAGGGAAGCGCGGGGGAGACCGAAGTCCGATGGCTGCCAGAACTCCTTCTTCACTTGGCCGTGTTCGACTTGCCAGACCGTGGTTGATCCGGAGAGGGTGATTTCGTCGAGGCCATCGGAGCCGTGGACGAGAAATTGACGGCCTTCGCCGAACAGGGCGAGGGCTTGGGCCATTTCGTCGCCGATGCCTTCGGCGGGGACGCCGATGAGCTGGGCCTGGGCGCCGGCGGGGTTGCAGAGCGGGCCCATCAGATTGAAGACGGTGCGTATTTTCAGCTCGGTTCGGACGGGCGCGGCGTGGCGGAGCGCAGGGTGGAGTTTGGGCGCGAAGAGGAATCCGATGCCGGTTTGGCGGATACTTTCGCCCATTTTTTCGGCGGTGAGATCGATGTTGACACCGAGGGCTTCGAGGACGTCGGCACTGCCGCACATAGAGCTGGCAGAGCGGTTGCCATGTTTGGCCACTTTGACGCCAGCGCCGGCGACGACGAAAGCGGCGACGGTGGATATGTTGAAGGTATTGGCTTCGTCGCCGCCGGTGCCGCAAGTGTCCAGGGTGGGACCGGGACCGGGGTCGACGCGGACCATGGCCTCTCGCATGGCGCGCCCGAAGCCGTAAAGCACTTGGGCTTCGACCTTGCGCGTGGGTAACAGGACGAGGAAGGCGGCGAGTTGCACTTGGGAGACGGTGCCGGAGAGAATCAGGCGCATTGCCTGCTCGGCGTCGTCGGATTGGAACGGTTTTTCGCGAATCAGAAGGTGGATGAATGGCAGCACGATGTTAAACTGTGAGTTTACCGTATGAAAATCCACGAGTACCAAGGGAAGGCGATTTTGGCGCGCTATGGCGTGCCGGTGCCGAAAAGCAAAGTCGCATTTACCGTTCAAGAGGCCGAGGCCGCGGCGAAAGAGTTGGGCGGCTTTGTGGTTGTGAAAGCCCAGATTCACGCGGGTGGCCGCGGGAAGGGCGGCGGCGTGAAGGTCTGCAAGACGGTGGAGGATGCGGTTGAGGCTTCGAAGAAGATCCTCGGCATGCAACTGATCACGCCTCAGACGGGGCCGGCGGGACAGACTGTCCGCCGCCTGTTAATTGAAGAGGCATTGCCGATTGAGAAAGAGTTCTATCTCGGAATTACTCTGGACCGGGTGACGGGCAAGAATGTTTTCATGGCGTCGTCGGAAGGCGGCATGGAGATAGAAGAAGTTGCTCATCATTCTCCCGAGAAGATACTGAAAGAGACAATAGAGCCTGGTATTGGTTTGCAGGGATTTCAGGCGCGTAACATGGCGTTTGGGATTGGGCTGCCGGCGAAGAGCGTGAACGCGGCGGCGAAGGCGATGATTGCTTTGGCGAAGGCTTATGAAGAGACTGATTCTTCGCTCGCTGAGATCAATCCGTTTATCCTATTGAAGGACGGGCGGACGATGGCGCTGGACGCTAAGATCAATATTGACGATAACGCGTTGTATCGTCATCCGGACTTTGTCGACTTACGCGATGTGGATGAGGAAGACGCATTGGAAGTTGAGGCTTCCAAATTTTCGCTGAACTACATCAAGCTGGACGGGAACATCGCCTGTATGGTGAATGGCGCGGGTTTAGCGATGGCGACGATGGATATCATCAAGTGGGCGGGCGGTGAGCCGGCTAACTTCCTGGATGTCGGCGGCGGCGCGAATGAGGAACAGATTAAGAATGCGTTCCGGATTTTGTTGTCGGATCCCGCGGTGAAGGCGGTGTTGATCAACATATTCGGCGGTATCTTGCGCTGCGATGTGCTGGCGACTGGCGTTGTGAATGCCGCTCGCGACCTGGGTATTTCGCTGCCGGTGGTGATTCGCATGGAAGGCACGAATGTGGCGGAGGGTAAGAAGATAATTGCCGAATCCGGGTTTAACTTCCAGGTGGCCGAGGGCATGAAAGACGCGGCGGAGAAGGTTGTGAGGGCGGCACAATGAGCGTATTAGTTAACAAGGCGACGCGCCTGCTGGTGCAGGGTTATACGGGCGCGCAGGGGACATTTCACGCGACCAATTCGATCAACTACGGAACGACCGTGGTTGGCGGAGTGACGCCGGGCAAGGGCGGGACGACTCATCTGGAGCGGCCGGTTTTTGATACGGTTGACGCGGCGGTTCGGGAGACGGGCGCGAATGCTTCGGTCATATTTGTTCCGCCGCCATTCGCGGCTGACGCGATTATGGAAGCGGCCGATGCGGGGATTGCTTTGATTGTCTGCATTACCGAGGGCATTCCGGTTCGGGATATGATTGCGGTTCGCCAGTTTCTGGTGTCGCGAACGTCGCGGCTGATTGGGCCGAATTGTCCGGGAATCATTACCCCTGGCGAGTGTCGGATTGGTATCATGCCGGGTCATATTCACTTACGCGGGCATGTGGGCGTAGTTAGCCGTTCCGGGACGTTGACTTATGAGGCCGTGGGCCAGTTGACGGCGTTGGGGATCGGGCAGTCAACTTGTATTGGAATTGGCGGCGATCCGATAATCGGGACGACACATTTGGACGCGATCAAGTTGTTTAACGACGATCCGGATACGCACGCGATTGTGATGATCGGCGAAATTGGCGGCAATAACGAAGAGATTGCGGCGGCGTGGATTAAAGAAAATGTAACGAAGCCGGTGGTTGGCTTTATTGCCGGGCAGACGGCGCCTCCGGGGCGGCGGATGGGCCATGCGGGCGCGATTGTGGCGGGCGGCAGCGGCAAGGCATCGGATAAAATGGCGGCGATGGAAGCCGCGGGAATTACAGTTTGCAGTACCCCGGCCGACTTAGGCCAGAAAATCAAAGAAAGACTTTCGAGTTAATAACATATGGCATTGGAACGTACATTTGCGATGATTAAGCCCGACGCGGTGGCGCGCGGGATTAGCGGGCAGATCCTTCAGTTGATTGAAGAGAACGGCTTCCGCATTGTGGCGATGAAGAAGCATCCCATTTCAACTAAAGAGGCGGATGGCTTTTATGGTGTGCACCGGGAGCGTCCGTTTTTCGCGTCGTTGGTGAAGTTTATGACGGAGGGGCCGTCGATTTTGCTGGTGTTGGAGAAGGAGTCGGCGATTTCGGCGTGGCGCGAATTGATGGGGGCGACGAACCCGGCGAATGCGGCGGAGGGGACGATCCGGAAGCGGTTCGCGGAGTCGATTGAGCGGAATTGCTCGCATGGATCGGATGCGCCGGAGACGGCGGCGGTGGAGTGCGGGTATTACTTTTCGGCTTCGGAGTTGTTGTAGACAGGGACCTTTTGGGGTTGTCTGATGCTTGCCGCCGAAATTTGATCGGATCCAGGAGCCGGTCGACTCGCGTTCGGCTAGGCATATGACTGGGCTCGGTACCTGAGTGTCGGCGCGGTGGCCGCTATCAGGCGTCGGAGTCCACGCGAGAGACGGAACCGCGTACCCGGTAGCCGAGCGCGGCGAGCAGGCGAATCAGTAAGTCGCTGGATACGTTGTCCAGGTTGCCATTCAGGATGGAGGTGACCCTCGTTCGCGAGGAGCCGCCTCGCTTGGCGACTTCGGCGTGGGTGAGCCCTTCGGCGCGTGGCGAAACCGATGGCATCGGGCGTGACAGCGGTATTCTCGACCGCTCGCCCGCTTGCATAGGCCGGGAGCAGGCGCCGCCACGCCCATATCGGGGCAGACTAACCGAAAAGATTCACAGGAAAAGCTCCACGCCGACTTCGAAGAAAGCCGCGAGTTTCTTGGCCTGTTCCTTGCTGACGCCGCGCTTTCCGGCGAGGACTTCTGAGACGCGGCTCCTGGTGCCAAGAACCGGGACCAGTTCAGCCGGGCTGAGGCCGCGCTGTTCCATTAGGTATCCAACCATTTCGTGCGGCGGGCTGGGCGGAATTGGATAGCGTCGGCGTTCGTAGTCGTGCACCAGGTCTATCTGGCTGCCCAGTCGCGCGTCTTCTTCCACGGAGATCTGGTGCTCGCCCTTCGCCATGAGGCGTTCGATTTCGGTGAGGAGTTGGCGGTTTCTGGTTTCGGTCATTGTTTGGCGGCTCCGACTCCGGGCCGCTTACGGATCAACTGAGCTGTTAGCAGACGAAGTTTACCAAGCGAGTTTGGTGTCTCGGGCGATCTGTCTGGCGACGCCGGGCGTGAGGTTCTGATTTCCGTGAACCGGGACTGAGATGATTTTTCGTTCGCCCGGTTTTGAAAAGATGTGATGGCTGCCGACAACCCGCCGAACTGTCCATCCGGCGCGCGTCAACAGCCGGCAGAGGGCGGGGCCGGTGATTGGTTTCAAACAGCGATATCCAGAATTTGGACGTTCGACTCAGGTTGTCTGCCATCCTCTTCCATGACAGCTAGAACACCAGTGATCGCTTCCCGGATATTCTCCATCAATTGGTCGACGGACTTGCCTTGCGAATAACACCCAGGGAGCGCGGGGACTTCGGCCCAGTAACCTCCTTCGGGTTCTTCGTGAATGACTACAGCGTATTTCGTCACAACGTCATTGTCTCACTTCGAATGGCCGAATGGCCTTCAAGGACTCAACGGTTCGCCAGTCGCATTTTCATTACGGAATGAAGTTTTTAAGAAACCGCCCGCTCTGGATGAGTGACGCTTTGCGCAACTCGAGATCGCCTTCGTAGGCGCGGTCTTCGACTTCGATACAGACTCCGCCCTTATAACCGGTTTCGGTGAGCACGCTGAAGAATTTGCCCCAATCGACGTCGCCGAGGCCGGGGAGTTTTGGGGTGTGCCATTGGTTGGGGAAGGCGAAGACGCCCACGTCGTTGAGTTTGTCGCGGTCGATGCGGGCGTCCTTGGCGTGCATGTGGAATAACTTGGGGCCGAATTCGCGCATCGCCTTTAAGTAACACATGTGCTGGAGAATGAAATGCGAGGGATCGAAGTTAAGGCCGAAGTTATCGCTGGGAATGTCATTAAATGCGCGGCGCCAGATGGCGGGAGAAGTCATTAAGTTTTTGCCGCCGGGCCACTCGTCCTTAGTGAACGACATGGGGCAGTTTTCAATTCCGATTTTCACGCCGTGTTTTTCGGCGTGCTGGATGAGGGGTTTCCATGTCTTCAGGAACCGGGGCCAGTTTTCGTCGACGGATTTGGTGTAGTCGCGGCCGACGAAGGTGTTGACGACACCGACGCCCAAGAGGCTGGCGGCCTTGATGACGTGCTGGAGGTGTTTGACGTAGACGGCGGCTTCGTCCTTGTCAGGGGCCAGCGGGTTGGGGTAGTAGCCGAGGCCGCTGATGGCGACGCCGTATTTGGCGGCGAGATCTTTGACTTTAGCGGCGTCGTCCTTAGTGAATCCGGCGACGTCGATGTGGGTGATGCCGGCGTAGCGGCGTTCGGCTTTGCCGAGGGGCCAGCACATGAGTTCGACGCAGGAAAATCCGTTGGAGGC
>CAMDKT010000388.1 GCA_945900935.1 Candidatus Sulfopaludibacter sp. SbA3
CGTCGAGACCGATCTTCTCAAGGCTTACACTAATTGTTCTGGTGGACCCATCCAACAAACTATACCCAGCGGCGGCGAAAATGTCCAGCAGATAATTTGAACTTCAGCAAAATACCGCTCTGCTACACAAAGTAAGCGGCATTGGGCCGCGAGCCACTCCACCCCGTATTGCTCGCCCAGCGCCGCCATGCTCCCCAGCAGGACATAGAATGAATCGCGGCGCGCCGTTCTGCCAAGGCACAATCGGCTGGCTTCTACGAAAGACGATTCGGCCATTGACTGAAACGCCGCATGGTCTCCGAATACGCGTTCCGCCGGAGACTCGGTCCAGCCGAGATCCTTCCGGACGACGGATACGCGGATGGTGGCCAGCGGTTCCTCGGCGCTATCGCGAATCAGGTAACTGAATTGGTTTGGCAGGCCATCGAAAGAGTCCCGGAACTGGCCGACGGCCCTTTCCGGGATCGCCCCGCGACGCCGGTAACATAAGTAGCGGAGCCGGAAAACGTCGCCTAAGTCCTCTGTCGTCCGGGCCAGGAAACAGTCGCGGACGACGGGATATTCGAGTTTATTGGTCATGGCACCCTTTTAGCGTTTAACGGCGCGGCTGGGGGCCAAGGTTCGACAAAATAGGGCGAACATGCGGGCACTGACCGTCCTTTTCCCCGTGTTACCGTTGCGCTCGACGTCACCGTTACGGACCGGAAAGGAAATCCGGTAACCGGCTTGCAACCGGGGAACTTCCGTATTAACAATACTGGCCGCCGATGAACGCCGATTAACGCGGATAACACGAGACTTCTTATCGGCGTTCATCAGCGTTCATCAGCGTTCATCAGCGGCCGATCCTGCTTGCCCGTGAACGGTCTTCTTCCAAACCAGGAACCGTGCGGCCGGGGATTCAGACGTCTTCGGCAGGTAGTTCTTTCCTCTAGCGCGCGGATGGCATCCCACCTAATGTTTAAGCCTGCTCTACGAGGAAAACACGCCCGGTTTTGCGAAAGTCCCCCGCTAAGGCAGCGCAAAGGCGACGTAGGCACCGCTAATTTGCTTCTGCGTGTCGCGCGTCAAACCGGCTTGCGCCGCCGCGCAGAACACGACATACTGCTTGCCCCCGACAGAGTAAACCGCCGGCATGCCCTCCAGCGCCGTGTCCACTTCGGCCTCCCACAACGCCTTGCCCGTGTCGACATCGAGCGCCCGAACATGCCGGTCCCGCGTGCCCGTGAAAATGATCCCGCCTGCGGTCACTACCGGCCCCACCTTCGGATAATGCGACCCCGTATTTTTGATGCCTTTCGCCGCCAAATGCGGCACCTCTCCCAGCGGGATCTGCCAGCGGATCGTGCCTTCGTTCAGGTCGTAGGCCGTCAAAGTTGACCACGGCGGCTTTATCGGCGACAGACCGTCGCTGGCGATCATAAAACCGAATCCGCTCAAGTAGCGCTCCGCGTCGGCCTCGCTGTTGCCTGCCGGCACGGTCGCCCGCGCACGAGCCGGATTGTACAAATATCCGATCAATTCATCCAGTTCCGCGTTCGTCAACTTCGGATATCCCGGCATCGGCCCCACACCCTGGCGAATGGCGTTCACAATCCGCTCGCGCGGCAGGCGCACGGCGATGTCATCGAGCGCCGGCATGGCAGGCGGCGCTCCACGACGGTCCGCCTTATGGCAGTTCAAACAATGGACCTGATACAACGACTGCCCGCGCTGTTCCGGCGAATCGTTGAACCCGCCCCTGGCCTTGCCCTCCGGCTCCAGTTTCAACATCGCCGGCAGGTCTTTCGAGACCACATACAGGAAGCCGCGCGAAGGCTCGACGGCCGCGCCGCTCCAATTCGCGCCGCCGTTATTCCCCGGCATTTGAATTGTGTTCCGCGTTCCCGGCGGCGTGAACAGCCCTTCGTTGCGCGCGCTCAAAATATCGTCCCGGAATTTCGCCCGGTCGGAGGGACTTAAGTGCGGGCTCAAGTCTTCGACGGTGAACTTCTGCCGTGCGAACGGCGGCGGTTTGGTGGGGAATGGCTGCGTCGGCCAGGTCTTCTCATTCGGCATGTCGGACTTCGGCACCGGCCGCTCTTCGATGGGCCATAGCGGCTCGCCCGTCACGCGGTTAAACACCCAAATAAACCCTTGTTTCGACACCTGTGCGACCGCGTCCACGCTCTTCCCGCCGTGCTGGACGGTGATGAGTTTTGGCGCCGTGGCGTCGTCATAATCCCAGATGTCGTGGTGAACCATTTGGAAGTGCCAGATACGCTTCCCGGTCCGCGCGTCCAACGCCAGCAGCGAGTCGCTGAACAGGTTGGCACCGGCCCGGTCAGCGCCGTAGAAGTTGTACTTCGCGCTCGCCGTCGGCGCATACAAAATTCCGCGTTTCACATCGAGCGACATCTCGCCCCAAACATTGGCGCCGCCGACGGTTTTCCAGGCATCTTTAGGCCAGGTTTCATAACCGAATTCGCCCGGCCTCGGGACCGTGTGAAAGGTCCAGACCAGGCGGCCGGTGCGAACATCGAAGGCGCGCAAGTCGCCGGGCGCCGACCCATACCCCTGATTGGTGGCCGACCCGACAATCAGCAGGTCTTCAAACACGCGGCCGGGCGTGGTGGACTGCACCAGGGCGATGGTCGAGGGGTCCCGGTCCAGCCCCTCTTTCAAATCGACACTCCCGTCCCGGCCGAAGGTCAAAATGGCTTTGCCGGACACCGCGTCAACCGCCCGCAGCCGGTGATTCGACGCAAACAAAAGCCGCCGTTCCTTCCGATCTTTACTCTCCCAATAATTGATGCCGCGGTTGGTGATGATCTTCGTGTCCGCGCCCGGCGCGAACGTCCATTTTTCCTTGCCGGTGCTCGCGTCCAAGGCCACAATCGAATTGTTCTTCGCCAAGACGTAGAGCGTCGAATCCACCATGACGGGGTTGAAAAAATACCGGTTGGAGTCTCCGGTGGAATACGTCCAGGCCCGTTGCAACTTGGAGACGTTGGAGCGATTGATCTGCGTCAACGGGGAGTATTGGGAGGCGTCCGCGCCCCCGCCGTAATCCGGCCAACTCTGTCCCAACGCGCACAGCCCGCCCAGCAAGATGAAAAATCGCATTCCTCCAGAATACTCCCAACTCAATCTTGTCGAATCGCCGCCACCGGGTCAATCCCCATCACTCGCCAGGCCGGCACGAAGCACGCCACTCCGGCCACAATCAGAAACAAGAGGGCGGCACCGGTAAATGTCACGAAATCCGTCGCGCTAGTCGCATACAGCAGATGGGAAAGGAACCTCGTCAACACCACCGCTCCACCCGCGCCGATTACCAGCCCCGCCAATGTCATCCCCAACCCCTGCCCCGTGACGAGTTGCAACACCGAAGCCCTTGGCGCTCCCAACGCTAAACGGATCCCCAACTCCTGGGTCCGCTGGCTCACGGCCAACGCCATTACCGCAGCCAACCCGCTCATGCTCATCACCAGCGCCAGCGCCGCGAACAGCCCTAATAGCATCGTCGTCAACCGCGCCGGAGCCATTGACTCTTCCTGGAAGCGGGCGATCGTCGACACGCGATCCACGGCCAATTCCGAATCCACTTCGGCGAGTCCCCTGCGCACAGCCTCAGCCATTTGCAGCGGCTCCCCGGCTGTCCGTACCAGCATGATTTCCCCAAAACCGCCATGGCGCGACGGAAGGTACAACTCGTCGCCAATGGGTTTGTCAATTCCATATTCCTTCACGTCACCAACAATGCCGACGATTTGAATCCACGTTTTCCCCGCATCAAAAGTCACCCGCCGGCCGACGGGATCTTCACCAGGCCACCGGTGTCGGGCCATCGTCTCGTTGATCGCGCCCACACGCATCGACGCCGGGTCATCCCGGTCCGAAAACTCCCGCCCAGCCAACACTGGTTGCCCAATCGCTGCGAAATACCCTCCGCTCACAGAGGTCAAATCCACGGTGGGCGCGAGCGTCCCCGGGGACACGGGCCGCCCCTCTATCTGGAAGTCGACGTTCCCCGGCCCCGAGGCGATCCCCGCAGGGTCGAACGGGGCGTTCGAAGTCGTCGACACTGCCGTCACACCGGGCACTTCCCGAACCCGTAAGAGAATTTTCTGCCACAAAGCATCCTGCGCCGGCCGCCCCCGATGGCGATATCCGTTCGGCGTCACCCGCAGTGTCAACAACTGCTCCGGCTTGAAACCCGGCCGTTCATTCTGTAGTTTCTGGAAACTGCGCGCCATCAGTCCGGCGCCAACCAGCAACACGAACGACACCGCGACTTGAGCGATAACCAAGATTGATCGTAACAGCCCCCGGCTCCGCGATCCGGTCTGCTTCCCCGCGCCATGCCGCAAGCGGCTAACCGCCAGCGCCGGCGCCAGGCTGAACAGGAGCCCCGTCACCACCGCCAATGCCAGGCTGAAGACCAAAACCGGCGTGTCAATGGAAACCTCAGCCGCGCGCGTGGTGAACCGTCCCGCGAATCCTACCAATGCCCGCAAAGCCAACGGCGCCGCCAAAACACCCAATAATCCGCCCGCCAGCGACAGCAAAATTCCCTCCGCCAGAAGCTGCCGAACCAGACGCCAGCGGCTTGCCCCTAATGCCGCCCGAACCGCCAGTTCCCGCTCGACTCTTAACAGCCGCGCCAGCAGTAAGTTCGCCACGTTCGCGCAGGCAATCAGCAGCACAAATCCAGTCACTCCCAACAGCACCAGCAGCAGCGGTTGCGCCTTCTCCGTCAACTCGTCGCGCAGCCCGCGCGCCACAATTCCGTACTGCCGCTCTCGCGGATACGACTCCGGGTACGACAGCGCCATACGCCCCGCCTGCGCCGACAAATCCGCCTGCGAAGAGGCCAAGGTGACGCCCGGCTTCATCCGGCCAAACACCGTCATCATCCGCCCATTCCGGTTTTGCTGAAATCGCGCCGAGGATCGCGTCGGGCATTGCGACGTCGGCATATAAACATCGCTCTCTTGCGGGTACTGCGGAATGGGAGGCAGCACGCCGATTACCGTATGCGCCCGGCTGTTCATTTGAAACACTTTGCCGACAATGGAGGGATCGCCGCCATGGCGCGTCAGCCAGTAGTTATGACTCAACACCAGAACTGCGTCCGAACCGGGTTTTTCATCATCGGACACGAACGTCCGCCCATATTTAGCCTCCACGCCCAGGACAGAAAAAAAGTTGGCCGAAACGACCGCCGTTTGCACGCGCTCCGCCATGGTCTTCCCCAATAACAGGAAGACCATCGAATGGTGCTCAACCACCGATGTCAGCGTCTTGTTGCCTTCGCGATAATCGGTAATCTCCGGCACCGAAAAACGAAGGTCCGCCGCTGTCGCCGTTTTTTGATGCAAAACGACGAGATCTGCACCCTGCGCGTACGGCAAAGGACGCAATAATACCCCATAAACAACGCTAAAAATGGCTGTATTCGCGCCAATTCCCGCCGCCAGCGTTAACACCGCTGCCAGCGTGAACCCCGGGTTTTTTAACAAGACTCGCATCCCGTAGCGCAAGTCCTGTAGTGTTGTTTCGATCATTTGAGCCTTTCTGGTATCCCGGCATTCTTCCTTGCTCCGCTGCCAGCGCCAAAACCGCCGTTCGGCTGCCGCGCGAGCCGGGACCAACTCTCGCGCTCCGCCGCCAATTGCTTCTTTCTGATCGCCGTCAACGAATAAAACTTCGCCTGTCTTTTGTTTTCCGTCTCGGCCTATTCTGATTGGATCCAACCCTGCTCCTCCAACCGATACAACGCCGGTTAGAGCAACCCCTGGTTTACCCGCAAAACGGACTCTGCGATCTGTTCAATCCGTTGGGTAATCCCCCAGCCATGCATCGGCCCAAGCGCGAGAATTTGGAAGACGAGCATGTTCAGCGTTCGTTGCCGCATTTCTCTCGACATTCTAGAGAAAGCCTACAGGCGTTCCCCTCGGCGGTCAAGAGCTGAGTAATTCAATAGTAACCGTACACGCGCGGCGCGTGTTGGTGAGGGCCAGAAACTTGGGCTACGGTCCGATGAGGCATCCTAATAGATAAGGCTGGGCAGGCAAGCTATGGCCG
>CAMDKT010000389.1 GCA_945900935.1 Candidatus Sulfopaludibacter sp. SbA3
CAGAAATCCCGCCCCCGGATCCTCCTTCATCGCCTTCTTGTAAAAATCGATCGCCTTATTCAAAAACTCGGCCCGGTTATTGTACGTCGCGCCCAGATCGGCATACAGATGACCCATCGCGTAATTGAAATACGCCGCTGATTTGTCGGAAAGCACATCTTTTTTCGCCGCGTCGGCAGACTGCCCGTTTACCGGCATCAACGCCGCTCCCGCAGCCAATATACCGGCCCCCAGCCATCGCCCAATCATTTTCCGAGTCATTTAATGTCGTCCTTAGTCTGCGTCACAAGCGCAATCGCTTTTAGTATACGATTCCTCGCACCCCCTACAAGTTCCTGAATTCCGCCGCTCGGTCTAAACTGGTACTACGCCGGATGTCCAACCTTCCTCTCCTCGCCGTTGCCGGACCCACCGGGGCAGGGAAGTCCACCCTCGCTCTCGCCCTCGCCGAACGATTTCACGGCGAAATTATCAACTTCGATTCCGTCCAGGTTTACACCGGCTTCAACATCGGTTCCGCCAAGTTGCCCGCCTCCGCCCAACGCGGCATCCCTCACCATCTCCTCGACCTCTGCGCGCCCACAGACAGCTTTACCGCCGGTGATTTCGTTGCCGAAGTCCTCGCCATTCTTCCTCAAATCGCGGCCCGCCGTCGCCTCCCCATTCTCTGCGGCGGCACAGGATTCTACCTCCGCGCCCTCCTCCACGGCCTCTCTTCCAACCCCCAACGCGATGACACCCTCCGTGCCCGCCTCCTGGCTCGCGAGTCCCGCCACCCCGGCGCGATCCGCCGCCTCCTCACGCGTCTGGATCCCGCCGCCGCCCAACGTATCCATCCCAATGATGCCAACAAATCCATCCGCGCCCTCGAACTGCGTCTGCTTGCCCGCCGCCCCGCCGGTGACCACTTCCAGGCCGCGGGCCTGGCACCCTTAACCGGTTACGACCCGCTCATCCTCGCCCTCGACCCGCCCCGCGAAGCGCTCTACTCACATCTCAATCACCGTTGCGAGGCAATGTGGCGCGGCGGCCTCCTCGACGAAGTTCGCGCCCTCCTCGCCGCCGGCGTCCCTCCCTCCGCCAAACCCTTCGAATCGCTCGGCTACAAACAAGCCCTTCGCCATTTGCTCACGCCCGATTTTTCAGACACGCAAGCCATCGAAGAAATGCGCGTCCGCACCCGCCAATACGCCAAGCGCCAATGGACCTGGTTTCGCGCCGAAAAGGGTGTCGACTGGATCTCCGGCTTCGGCCACGATATCGCAGCCCAACACGACGCTTTCGAAATGGGTTCTCGCTTCCTGAAAAAACCTTGAGCGATCCCGGAACATTTTCCCGGCTCGTTCGTATAATTAGACATACCGCGATGCAACCGAGTCTGCATTGCAAACAACACTGGCGCAACTCGCGCAATTACAAACAGAAAGCAACGGGAAGCAAACCGCTTCCGGCAGTTTAGGAACCTGGAAAACCATGAAGAAGATGATCGTGTGTCTTGCCGCGTCCGTGACCCTCATCTGGGCCGACGCTATGTCCTCGAAAGTAACTCTCTTTCAACCTTCGACGCTCAACGGCGTTGAGCTAAAGCCGGGGGAATACAAGGTCCAAGTGGAGGGCGATAAACTGACCCTCCAAAACGGCAAAACCAAGGCCGAAGCCTCCGTCAAAACGGAACAAAACGACGCCAAGTTCGGTTCAACCTCCATCCGCTACATGAACGGCGACGGCAAGATGCGCATCACCGAAATTCGCCTCGGCGGCACCAATACCAAACTCGTCGTCAACTAACCCCCTCCGAATCGCCGGCCCTTCACCGTGGGGCCGGCTTTTTTCGGTCTGGCATAGCCGATTTTCATCCTTGTGAGCTACTGCTGTCGCGGAGTTTCTCAAGCGCGGACTGAGCGTGGGCACAGAGCGCCGGGAGATCGGTTCTCACTATATCGAACAACCGATCTTCCTCGATGCTGTCATAGTTGTGGCGCAGGCGGTTTCCAAAACCGCGTATTCTTTGCCACGGCACCTCCGGAATCAACGCTTCGGCCTGATCCCCAAGCCTGATGACTGCTTCGGTAATGCGCTGCAAACAACGCTCGACCGCATCATAGGTTTTGCGGTCTGCCTCAAACTGGGTGAAGTCCATACCTTCGGTATAACGAAATATAGACTCCGCATTTTCGATGATGTGCAGCAGGTAGCGGGAAGCTTTGTTAGAAGGCAAGAGCGCGATCCCTGTCTATCTCATGCTGGAATAATTGCTTGCGAACAGGTTCGGCCACAACATCCACTTTGCAGCCGAGCAGTTGCGACAGGCGTTGCTCAAGCTGATCAAGCTGGTAGAAATAATCGAATCCGCCAGATGAAAAGTCGTCTGCCAACCGGACCGCAACATCGATATCGCCCGGAGCGGCTTCGCCTCTTGCAGTAGACCCGAACAGGGACGCACTCACCACCCCGGCAGCTTTCAGCTCCGGCGCGCAGTGCCGCAAAGTAGCAATGGCTTGGTCCCGATCCATGTTTTCATTCTGCCCATACCCTTTCGCCCGGTCAAGCGCTTTTTAATTCAATCGTTAGGTGAACGAGGTGGACCCCATCCCATAACCGCTCAAGATGAAATTTCCAAGAACGACAATCGGCTAGCCAAACTTAGGGGGATCAGGCTTTCTTTCATTTCCTCACGCGGCGCCTATTCTGCCCGCAATCTCCTTGGTGGACTTTGCGGTCACGCCTGCCGCCGCGGCATGATGCCGCCAGCGTGAAACGGCCGTCTGTACCTTGGCCAGAATGCGCGGCGCGTTCTTCAAACTGTGTTCCTTGCCGAGCGCCTTCAGTTGTTCGACGCCGGGATTCCTGCCTTCGCCCATCACCATAGAACTCTGCTCCCCGCCTGGACCGTCGGAAAACGTCAGGTCGTACGCCGGAGCAAAGACCCAGGAATAGGCGTCATCCAACAGGAATGAGAAATTCTTGGCGTGATCGTCGCGATTGTGCGCCAGCACATTGAAGCAAGCCAAAGCGTAGGCTTTCTCCGCCTCGGCGATGTTCCTGGTCAACACTAGAACTACCCGCAGGATCAGGTTGTAGTCAAGGGCAGGGACGCGGTGATCCGCATGAATCACGCCGGACAGGCTGTGCATATGAATGCGTTTGCCGCCCCGCCGGTCAAAACGCTTCACCCCGAAATACCCGCGCTTTCGCGTCCGAAACAGATACGTCTCCGGAACATCCACGCCTGCCTCCTTTGCCATTAGGCTGTAGGCGTATTCGATCGGGCCCATGTCGCGCGGATCCTGCGATGACGCAAACTTGATCATCCAGTGCTCGAAGCCGGGTTTCAGCGTGGCATGGCCGTGAACGATCTTCGACTTGTTGGCGCTCACCTGCGCCACGATCTTCGGACGCGCACCGGCCGATGAGCCGTTGAGGCGCAGCAGTTCCTCAAAGACCTCTTCGGTCTCTCCCGCCAGCATGATCGCCGATTCCTCCGCCAGCCGGTCGAGCGCCAGCGGCACGTCGTCGCCGGCATCGCGACTCCGGTCGGGTTCATAGCTCAGCGCGCCCATGCCGTTCCGGCCGACAAAAGCCAAGCGATCAAGGACGCTTAACTGGCCACGGCGGACACCGTGCTTCTGGACGGTACGATCCAGCAGCAGGCGACCCCAGCCATCCGGCAAGCTGTCATTGAAGACGCCATAAAGACCGTCGAAGATCATGTCGGGAGTGGTGACCACGCCCGTGTTCAGGGGCAATTTGAGCGGTGAAATCTCGATGCCGGAGGCGACGAAGGCAGGGTCGTATTCGAACAGGATCTGCCGCTGCCGCAGCGCAAGACGCCCTACCTTCCGCCGCTCCCCGGCATCCAGATAAACTGTCAGCAAATCGGCTGAGGTAAAAGTCACTTGATCCGCCCCTTCCGGCGCGCCTTCGGTTCCCGCAGGATCTCGTCGAGCGACTTCCCTCCAAGGCCTGGTCCGTCATCGGCGCACACCCGGTCGAAATCACTCAGGCAACCCAGAACCATTGCCAGCTTGAGCAACGCCTCCAGCGCAATTAAGCCGGTATGTTCAAACCGCTTCAGCGAGCTCCAGCTCACCCCCGCTCGCGCCGCCAGCCCCTCTTGCGTCAAGTTCAGAGCCAGCCGTCGCGTCTTGAAACGCTTCGCCAGATCACGTTGCGCGTCCCGTGGCGTTTTCAGATCAAAAGACATCCTGTTGTCCATTGTGTCTCCAATCGTCACTGTACATCTAAGATATTGTCTATATCAATAACACGACAAGGGCGATGGCAAACAGCACGACAACCTCGCTTGCCGGCGGGGCGGCGTCTGGAGCGCAATACGGGTCCTTCGCAAACCGGTATACCCCGGACCCGGCTTTTCTATTCCACAGCCCCCGCGCTAAACTGAAATGAATGCTCCGCCTGCTGTACGTGGCGCTGTCGTTGTTCCCGCTTGCCCCTCTAGCCCAAGCCGACGCCACGGTGGCCCTCCCGCTCTTCAATCTCTCCAAGGACCGCTCCGTCGATTGGGTCGGCGAATCCGCCGCCGAAAATATTATCGAAGCCCTGCACGGCGAAGGCGTCGTCACCCTCGATCGCATCGACCGCGCCGAAGCCTATCAACGCCTCTCTCTCCGCCCCGCCGTCTCCCTCTCCCGCGCATCCATCGTCAAAATCGCCGACGAACTCGACGCCTCCCACGCCATCTTCGGCTCTTTCGAAATCGTTCGCGACCCCGCATCCAAAGCCACCGTCCGCCTCATCGTCCGCGTCCTCGATCTGCGCAAACTGAGCCAATCCCCCGAATTCACCGAAGAAGGCCTCCTCGAAGACCTCGCCTCCCATCAAAACAAAATCGCCTGGAAAGTCCTCACCGCCATCGTCGCCAAACCCGCCACTACCGAAACCGATTTCCTGGTCCGCCAGCCAACTGTCCGCGTTGACGCCATGGAAAACTACATTCGAGGCCTCCTCGCCAAGGACGAAGCCGCCCGCCACCGCTTCTTCACGCAAGCCGCCCGCCTCGATCCCAAATACTCCCAGCCCTGCTTCCAACTCGGCCTCCACTACTGGGAAAAAGCGGATTACCAGCACGCCGCTCAGTGGTTCCAGCGCGTTGCCCGTACCGATCCCCACTACATGCAGGCGCTCTACTATTCCGGCATCTGCCGCCATTACATCGCCGAGTATGCCGCCGCCGAATCCGCCTTCGCCATCGTCGCCGCCGCTGTCCCGCTCAACGAAGTCTTTTCTAATCTCGGCGCCAGCCAACTCCGCCAAGCCAAACTCGCCCCCGCCATCGAAAACTTCGAAAGAGCCCTCGACGGCGATCCCGCCGATCCCGATTACCATTTCAATCTCGCCTACGCCCTCTGGCACGCCAAGCGCTTCGACGAGGCCGCCGACCGTTTCCGCGCCGTCCTCCAACGCATCCCCGATGACCGCGACGCAACCACTCTCCTGGGCTTCTGCCTCAAGCGAGATCCGCCCCGCCCCGGCGATCCTAAACAGGAAGGTCTCGAACGCATTAAAGAAGAATACGAAGAAACTGTATTCCGCCAACTCAAATCGATGCTCGAAAAAAAGTGACCTCTAAATTCTCCCTGCTCGCGCTAGCGGTCTCCGCCGCAGCCCAAACGCCCGCGCCCGCGCCCCCCAAACCTCAGCCCCGCATGGCTTCTACATCCATGCGCAATGAAAACGTTGCCGTCTATCTCATGGACACCAATGCCGCCAAGGAGTCCGCCATCCGCTCCGGCAACCAGGTCGCGCTCGTCTCCGAAGCCGCCGTCGAATCCAATTTCTTCGCCGCCGATCAGGGCCGCCCCTCCACTGGCGCATTCAGGTTCACTACTCCCGCCCGCCCCAATGCATGGCACGGCGAAGCCTACTTCCGCCACCAGAACAGTCTTCTCAACGCCCGCACTTTTTTCCAGGTCGGCAGTGTCCAGCCCGGCCGCCATAACGCCTACGGCGGACGCGCAACCGGTGCCCTCGGCGACGCCGGTTATCTTACCGTCAACGCCGCCCAGCAAAAAGTCCGCGGCATGGT
>CAMDKT010000390.1 GCA_945900935.1 Candidatus Sulfopaludibacter sp. SbA3
GCCAATAGCCATCCCCGCCCAGCCGCCCGCGTTGCCACAACCAATGGCGCGGCCCGCCATGCCATCGCCGTCGCCGCCGCCATCAGCAGCAGCGTATTCACCAAATGCAATCCGATCACCACCGCCCGGCTCACCGATGCGTCATTGGCAACCAACTCTTTCTTCACCAACACAGCGCCAACGAAGCCTTCAACCAAAATGAAGAACAGCGTCGCGAGCGCTGCCCGCAACACGCCGCGGTCCCCCATCCGCCAAGCCCCAATTACAAACGCCATCCCAAATAAACCGCAGAGCCCGCTGGTCACCCGATGCGTAAACTCGATCACCGTCTTCGCCGCGGGAGCCGCCGGCAACACGTCGCCATTGCACAGCGGCCAGTGATTTCCGCACCCCGCCCCCGCCCCGGCGATCCGCACCCACGCTCCGAACAGAATCACCGCGATCAGGTACCCGGCAAACCACCAAGCTAACCGCGAATAGGTCACACCAGTATCTTCTTGTGAATCACGCCCGCCACATCCGTCAGCCGGAAGTCGCGCCCGCTATATTTATACGTCAACTTATCGTGCTGCATGCCCATCAAGTGCAAAATGGTCGCGTGCCAGTCGTGTATGTGCATCCGGTCTTCCGTCGCGTGATAGCCAATGTCATCGGTGGCGCCATAAATGAAGCCCGGCTTCACGCCGCCGCCCGCCATCCACACCGTATACCCATACGGATTATGATCGCGGCCATTGCCGCCCTGGCTGATCGGCGTCCGTCCAAATTCGCCCGCCCAAACCACCAGCGTATCCTTCAACAACCCGCGCGCCTTCAAATCCTTCAACAAACCCGCAATCGGCTTATCCACCTCGCGCGCGTTCTCCGTATGCTTCGCAAACAGATCCCCATGCTGATCCCACTTGTAGCTATGCGTGCACTGCACAAACCGCACGCCCTTCTCACACAGCCGCCGCGCCAGCAAACACTGCCAGCCGAAATCCGCCGTCTTCGGATCGTCCAACCCGTACATCTTCTTCGTCGCGTCGCTTTCTTTATCGACCGCGAAAATCTCCGGCGCCTGCGTCTGCATCCGGAACGCCAACTCAAACGCCTGGATCCGCGCCTCCAGATTCGAATCCACCGCCCGCACTTCCTGATGCTTTCGGTTGATGTTCTGGATCATGTCCAGCTCAAAGCGCTGCTGCTCCGCAGTCAGCCCTTTGTTCACCAGATACTGAATCGGTTCCGCCTTGATCTCGTCCACCTTCATGCCGCTATGCCCGATCGGCGTTCCCTGAAACGCGCCCGGCAGGAACGCCGAGCCAAAATTCTTCGCCCCGCCATGCGACAGCGTCGGCTTAATCGTGATGTACCCCGGCAGGTTCTGATTCTCCGTCCCCAAACCATACACCGTCCACGCGCCAATGCTCGGCCGGACAAATGTCGACGATCCCGTAAACGTCTGCAACAGCGCCGCGCCATGATCCACGCCCTCCCCCACCAGCGACCGGATCACGCACAACTCGTCCACCATCTCCCGCGTATACGGAAACAAATCGCTCACCGGAATGCCGCTCTGTCCGCCGTTCTTAAACGCCCAAGGCGACTTCATCAACGGCCCTGGGGCTTCATCCGCAAACGCCAGCGGGCGCTTGATCGGCAACGGTTTCCCGTGATCGCGAATCAGCCTTTCCTTCGGATCGAACGTGTCGATCGACGACGGCCCGCCGTGCATGAATAGAAAAATCACCCGCTTCGCCCGCGCCGCGTAATGCGACGCTTTCGGTGCCAGTGGATTCTCCGAAGCCTGCAGCAACTGCGCCAATCCCAATGTGCCCAATCCACACCCGGCGGCCCGCAACGCGCCCCGCCTCGACAATCGTTTCTGATTCGGATCCATGCTCACCTCAATCCACGTAAATAAATTCGTTCGACGCCAGCAAAATGCGCGTCATGCTCTGCCACGCTTCGGCTTCCTGCATCTTCGGGAATCGCTGCCGGAAGCTCGCCGCGTAGCTCAACGCACTGTCCACTTCCGCCGCCGTCGCCGCCCGGTTCAACACCCGCAAATAAAGCCGTTCCACTTTCTGATTCTCCTCCGCCAGGACGCTCTTCGCGATCACATCCGCCTGATCGGAAACGAACTTGGAATTCATCAGAAATAGCGCTTGCGGAGCGACATTCGTCACAATCCGTTTCCCGTTCGGCGTGGTCGCGTCACCGAAGTCAAAAAGGTTGAATAAAGCGGGTAAATTAGCGCGTCTTAGCGGCATATAGACCGTTCTACGCACCTGTTCTTCGGGGCTGATGCTTAATCGGTCATTTGAATTTTCCCCATCCGTCCCGAATCCGGACTGCAACGACCCACCCATTTTCAGGTCCAGCTTCCCGCTGATCGCCAGCATCCCGTCGCGCATTTCCTCCACCAAAAGCCGCCGCCGAGGGAACCGCGAGAACAACTTGTTCTCCCCGTCCAACTTGACGTGTTCCGGCCCCGGAGCGCTCGCCATCTGGTAAGTGCTGGAGTTTATGAGGGTTCGGTGAACCTCCTTGACGCTCCACCCCTTCTCCACAAATTCTGCCGCCAGATAATCCAGCAGCTCCGGATGCGTGGGACGCTCCCCCATGCGCCCGAAATTGTCCGGTGTCCGGACAATCCCCTCCCCAAAATGCCCCAGCCAGATCCGATTCACCATCACCCGCGGAGTCAACGGATTCGACCCGCTGGCCAGCCATTCCGCCAATTCCCGCCGCCCGCCGCCTTCCCTTACCACCAAACGGTCTTTCCCGGCGATCACCAGCGGGAAAGTCTTCGGCGCTTCCTCGCCTAAAGAAGTATAATCGCCGCGAACTAAAACCTTTTGAACCACAGGTTTATCGTCCGTCACCGCGCAGGCCATTTCCGGCTCCGGCGGCACGGCGTCCTTCAACGTTTTCTGCTCCGCCCGTAGTGCTTTCAACTCCGCCGTTTCGATCATCCGCTGCTTCACGCCAAACGGCCCGGAATCGGAAAATACATCGCGGAAGAAGCCATCTTTTTCGTTGATATGCTTCGGCTCCTCGACGAGCATGTTCTTTTCGTCAATCTGCTTGCGCGCCACCACCCGATACCGCGCCGTTTTCTTCGACCACTCCGCCAAATTCGCTCGCGAAGACTCCTGGAACTTCGCCGCCACAGCCAGCGCCCCGGCATCATCGGCCTTATGGAAATCGTCGAGCCAGGCGCGCGGCACTTCGCTCTCGTTGAAGTGCTGAATCCAGCGCTTGATAATCAGCGGATCCAGCCCCTCGGCGGTCTCCAGTTTCTTCCGCGCAGCCATCATATAGGCTGGCAGCAATTCGATCATCTTCGCCTGCGCCAGATTTTTCTCGCGATCCACGACGATATCGATATCGACGCCTTTATTCGCTACCAACGCCAGCGCTTTCTCATGGACCTCGTACTCCGCCTTGGACACCAGCGGTGTGAACAATAGCTTGGAAACGTGCGTCTCGGAATCCTTGAAGCTCTTCGTTGACGCGAACATCCCAATCATTCCGTAATAATCCTTCTGCGTCAGCGGATCAAACTTGTGATCGTGGCAGCGCGCGCACGCCAGCGTGACGCCAAGGAACGCCTTCGATGTCACATCCACCTGTTCATCCCACACATCGTAGAGCATCTTCTGCTTGTCCTGCTGCGCAATCGCCTTCGCGCCCAGAGCCAAAAAGCCCGTCGCGATCACCCCGCGCCGGTTAATCCCCTCGCCCTTCTCCGGCGGTAATAAATCGCCCGCGATCTGCTCCTTCACAAACTGGTTATAGGGCAAGTCGCTGTTAAACGCGTCCACCACATAATCCCGGTACTTGAAGGCGTAGGGATACCGATGATCTTCGTCGTTTCCAGTCGAGTCGGCAAATCGCGCAACGTCCAGCCAATGACGGCCCCACTTCTCCCCATACCGAGGCGAAGCCAGCAGGCGGTCCACCACTTTCCTGAAGGCATCCGGCGATGGATCAGCCACAAAATCGCTGATTTCCCGTTCCGTCGGCGGCAGCCCATGCAGATCATAGGTCACGCGCCGCAGCAACACATGTTTATCGGCCTTCGCGGCAGGCCGCAAGCCCTTTTCTTCCAGCTTTTGCAGTATAAAGGCATCGACCGGAGACCGCACCCAGTCCGCATTCTTCACCGCTGGCACCGCCGTCTTTTTCACCGGCTGGAACGCCCAAAAGTTCCATTCTTCCCCGGAAAACGCCGATCCGTGTTTGCGCGTTCCTGAGTCCGAAACCGCCGCCGCGCCAGCCTTCCGGTCCACGCCAGGCCAGGGCGCTCCCATCTTCACCCACTCGCGAATCCGGGCGATCTCGTCGTCCTTCAACTTGCCCATCGGCGGCATTTTCAACGTGCCTTCATAACTCAACGCCATCAGCAGTAAACTCTGCTCCGGCGTCTCCACATTGATCAATGAGCCGCTGGCGCCGCCGGCGAAAAACGCAGCCCCCGTGGACATGTCGAGCCCCGAGGTTTTCGCTTTCGCGTTGTGGCACATCTGGCACTTCTCCGCCAGCACCGGACGCACGTTCTTTTCAAAGAACTCCGCCTGCTCCGCCGTCTGGCCAGACGCGGCCATTGAACCCAACACGAACAGTAAAATAAGAACTTGTTTCGACATTCTGCCTCGTTACACTAAAATATCAGATCCCGCAACTCCCATGGACCATGATTTCTACATGCGCGAGGCCATCGCGGAAGCTCAACTCGCCGAGATCGCCGGTGAAGTCCCAGTCGGTGCCGTTCTCGTCATTGACGGCCAAATCATCGCCCGCGCTCACAATTCGCCCATCACCGCTAACGACCCTACCGCTCACGCCGAAATCAACCTCCTCCGCGCCGCCGCCAAGAACTTGCAGAACTACCGTCTCGACAACGCCACCGTCTACGTCACACTGGAACCCTGCATCATGTGCGCCGGCGCCCTGGTTCACGCCCGCGTTCACACGCTTGTTTTCGGTGCCCGTGATCTCCGATTCGGCGGCGTACGGTCCAAATTCCAACTAGCCGATTCCGATATCCTCAACCACCGCATTCAGATTCTGGAAGGCGTCCTGGCCGTGGAGACCACCACGCTCCTACAGGATTTCTTTCGCAGCCGCCGCTGAAAAAACGAACGGGCCGGCGTCCTTGCCAGCCCGTTCGATCCATTCGGCGTTGACTACGCAGCCATCGGCGGACGCAGAGGTAATGGACCCTTCCGCGCCGCATCAAACGCAACCACTTCGCGCGTCGTCCCGCCGAAGTACTCATCCAGCGGGAACAGGCCGTAAGGCTCCACTTCACGGAACGCTTTGCCCAGGCGGGCCTCCAACTTGTACACGTAATGAAAGAAATCACCACGATCCAATTTCAGCTTCATGCAGCAAAGCCGCCAGTCCGCTCCCAACAAATAATGAAATTTGAAAATGCGATATTCGTCGTCCGACAGAAGCCGCCGGACCATCAGCAAAAAATCGGCGATGTACTCTTCCTGCTTTCTGCCCCAGGACATACTCCGTTCACGCCCGCCGGTGAACGAAAAGGTGCAATGTGACAAGTGCTTTTCCTTTTCAACACACTGCCGGAACCGCCGGAAGCAGGTCCGAAAAATCGACCGCAACACACAGTTGCACGGGGCTTCCTTGTCCCGCTTCACCAATCGCAAGCCCAATCCATGACAGGTTGTGCATTGCACCGAGGCTAACCCGAGGGTTTCTGATCGTGTCCATTCCATTTTGTTCTTAATCTCCCAAGGTGTCCTTCGTCTCCACCAAAGGCACCCCAATTCCAATTCCTCTATAAATGTAATCTGGCTCGAAAATTAGTCAATACAATACCTGAATTGTTCTCTTTTTTATTTGCACCTTTCCGGGCATATGGGCAATTAGTGTTGCAAAAAAAGAACATTTCCCTTTCACACGGTTGCATTTCCCTACCATCTGGGTAATAATTTTCGTAGAAAAGATAGGTTTTTCTCCCCCCCTATTTCCCATGGAAATCGCCCCCCTCA
>CAMDKT010000391.1 GCA_945900935.1 Candidatus Sulfopaludibacter sp. SbA3
ACAGACCAATGGTCTTGAGGAACTCGATGAAAAACGGCATCTGGCCCAGACTGCTAACCGCCGCCTCCGGTGCCCACTTCACGTGGATCTTGCCCGCGAACGTGTCGAGGCTCGTTGCGGTTTCTACCGTCCCTTTTCCTGCCTTTTGAGCCTCACCCTCTGGGTCAGCCTCTACCAACTCTTCTTCAGTCTCCCTGTTGAACGATAGTAACCATTTCGCGGTTCAACCGGAGAGGGCTACTGCCGTTTTTAGGGTGAAGCGCTTGGCCGCGCCTCGGCGTTCGTCTGATTCAGGGCGCGCTCGCGGAGGGGTTCTCCTTGGCGGAACTGGCCCGGCTCTTGAATCTTCGCGACGCGGGCAAGGCGCCTTGCCGGCAGGTCAGACAAATTCCCGAGGATAAACTCATCCGAATGGAAAGCCAGATCGCGGATCTCGAAGCCATACGAAACCATCTTCGCGGAGCACTTATCGACTGTGACCAACGGCGGGCAAATACTTCCGAAGGGCAACCAGCAAGGTTGTTGCAGACGCTTTCTGTTCCGGAACGTCGTAAGAAAAGTCGAACTTTGAAAGAAAAAACAGAATGAAAAAAACAACTCGCGCTCGCCAGCATTCTTGGCGCGGCGACCGCGTCATGGGTTTTTCGCGCCAGACCACGACGCGCCACTTCCAGCTTGTCAATGAGGGCGGGAGGATACAAGTGGAGGCCAGCGCCGCCAAAGACACGCGAACCCGCGATCAGATTCGCCAACAGCTGAAACACATTTCCGCCATGTTTCCGGCCGGCAATTTTGATGCCCCAATGCTCATTCACGGCTAGGTACCGCCTGGCGTTCCGGTGATGAAGCGGCTCGGGGCCGGGATTGATTACCAGTTTGAGAGTCTCGACCGCGGCGACCCGTTGAAAGCAGTGAGCGACAAGCCGCAAAGCGGTACACTCAGGGTGCCATGAACGAAGAAGTCAAAGACGCCGCCCACAATGTCGCCGAGTCCGCCAAAGACCTCGCTGAAAAGCTGGAAACTCTTGCCAAGGCCGCTTTCGGTGTGGCGGAAGAAAAGGCTCGCGACCTGGCGGCCCAGGCTGAGCAGTACGTCGACAAGGCTGCCGGGAAGGTGAGGGACCTCGCGAACCAGGCGGAGGCCGCTATCGATAAGGCAAAACAGAAACAGCCATAGGTGCTCGTCACGAAATGACGGTCTCCGGCGCAACCGTAAGACCTGAGCAGCGATATCGATCAGTTCGTTATGGGTCGGGCCGGCAAGCGCCGCCAGGAATGTCCGGCGGGAAAGTACGAGGCATAATAGCCAATAGTGAATCAGATTTTCCGCCGACACTTGAAGTCCCACTCAAGACGGACTCGGTCGCGGGTGGAACCGGGAGGAGTTCGTGAGTAGTTGGGGGTCACAACCGGTCTTTGCGCTCGCCTGCTGGCGTCTGGAGACACCCGTTGGCCCGCTGGTACTCGCCGGAGACCGGGAGGCGTTGCGTGTGATTCGCTTCCATGGCCATCAGGACGACGCCTGGGTTGTGGACCGAGCGCCGTTCCGCGACGCCATCGACCAGTTGAAAGCCTACTTTGCGGGCAAACTTTCGGCCTTCAACCTGACGCTCGCGCCCGAGGGCACGGAGTTCCAACAGAGCGTCTGGCGGGCGCTGCTCGACATCCCCTACGGCGAGACTACGTCCTACGGCGCGGTCGCCAAACGGATCGGCAAGCCCAGCGCCATTCGCGCGGTGGGCGCGGCGAACGGGGCCAATCCGATCCCGATCGTCATTCCGTGCCACCGCGTAATTGGGAGAAACGGCAAGCTGACCGGCTTCGGCGGGGGGCTTCCAAGGAAAGAACTTCTGCTGAAGCTGGAAAGCCGGCAGTTGCACATTTTCTAGCTCATTGCGAGACTGGATGAGTAATGGTCACACTGCGTCCACTCGAAGTCGGTTTGATGTTCTGGGGCGAACGGGAGCCTCTTAGAATGATCCGGGCTGTGAAGTCCCTGGGGCTCCGTTGCGGGCACTTGGGCTTTACCGGCGCGGTGGATCTCGCCGGGCTCGGCGAGGTTTATCGCAAAGCGCTGGCCGACGAAGACTTCGTCATCACCGCGGTTTTCGCCGCTTATGACGGCGAGAGTTACGCCGACATTCCGACGGTGCTGGACACGGTTGGATTCATCCCGGCGGCCACGCGCGAGGCGCGGGAGAAGCGGACGTACGAAGTCGTCGACATGACCGCGGCGATTGGCGTCCCGATATTTGCCTGCCACATTGGATTCGTTCCCGAAGACCATTCCGACCCGGTCTATGCGCCCGTGCGCGACATGGTGCGGCGGATTTGCGATTACTGCGCGAGTAAGGGAATTATCTTTGCGCTGGAGACCGGGCAAGAGCCGGCCGAGACGCTTTTGCACTTCCTGGAAGACGTCGACCGTCCGAATCTAAAGCTGAATTTCGATCCGGCGAACCTGGTTCTGTACGGGACAAGCGAGCCGATCGCGGCGTTGAAGCTCGTCGGCAAGCACGTCGTATCGGTTCATTGCAAGGACGGCAAATGGCCGGACCGGAGCAAGCCGGGGACGCTTGGCACGGAGATGCCGCTGGGCGATGGCGCAGTGGATATTGGTTGGTTTGTATCGACGTTGCGTCAGGTCGGCTACACCGGCGCGCTGACGATTGAGCGCGAAGTGGCGCTCGATCAGGACATGGACGACCGGCACCAGGCGAAGCTGGCGCATGTGGACGACATTAAGAAGGCCATCGCGCTGCTTGAGAAGCTGCGGGGCTAGAAATGCCGCGCCGGGTTCCGGTGGAGCGCTGGACCGCCGAGGGTCCGCGCCCTGACGACGACTGGCTGGCCGAAGAAGCGCCGCTCGAGATCCTGATCGAGCATTCGTTCAAAGATCAGCGTCGGACCGTATCGTGGGGCATTACCCTGCGAACGCCGGGACACGACGAGGAGTTGGCGCTCGGACTTCTCTACAGTGAAGGGAGGATCGGCGCGGCGGTCGATGTGGAATCGGTTGAGGCGCTGGACGCGGGGCGCGTAAGAGTGGCGCTTGCGGCACATGTCGACTTGGATCTGGGCCGGGCGCGCGCGGCGACGGCGGCGTGCGGATTTTGCGGCTCGCCGGACTTGCCGGTGACGGAGGCGCTGGCCGACAAGGGGTTCCGAGTTACGTGGGAGTGCCTGGCGGGATTATCCGTAAAGTTGGAGGCGCGGCAGGGGCAATTTCAGGATACAGGGGCGGTGCATGCGGCGGCAATGTTCGACGCGGCGGGCGAACTGGTGGCGGTGCGGGAGGATATCGGGCGGCATAACGCCGTGGATAAGTTGATCGGCTGGGCGCTGCGGGAAGGGTTGACGCCGCTGGAGCAAATGGGACTATTGCTGAGTGGCCGGGCGGGTTTCGAGTTGGTGCATAAAGCGGCGCGCGCGGGTATTCCGTTTGTCGTGGCGATTGGAGCGCCGACGACGCTTTCGGTTGATTTGGCTCGGAGCGCCAACGTCACCTTAGCCGGGTTCTTACGCCCATCTAAAGTGAATGTGTATGCCGGGACTTGGCGGCTGCGGGATTTACCGGGCCGATAGGAGCCCTGTGGAAAAGTGGTGCCTGGCACCACTTTTCCACAGATTTGTACCACTTTTCCACAGGTTAGTTGGTGATGTCGTGAGTGGTGGATTCGCCGCGGATGGGCAGGTAGATTTTGTACCATTCCTTCTGGGCGGCGCTGTCGGTGTAGTCCTTCAGCGCTTTCTCGTCCTTAAACTCCATGACGATGGCGTGCGTGTAACCGGATCCTTGAACCTTCAAGGCCTTTGTCCAGAGGCGGGTGATGCCTTTGTAGGCGTTGGACACGGTTTCGGCGCCCTTCAGCGCCCCGGCGATCTGTTCCGGCGTGGTGCCTGCCTTCCACTTGATCGTCACCACGTGAATGACGGTAACCGGTTTCTTGGCGGCCGCCTCCATGGTGCTTACCGCGAGTGCGGCGACGAAGATAAGTAATAGCGTTTTCATTGTCCGTTTAGCCTTTTTTTGAATCCCAACCAATGCTCGCACATGATGATGGAGTTTGCTGGATTATTAGGATCGTATTTGGCGACAGCCGTTCCCAGCAACTGCTCAGCGGGCCTGGGCAGATAGTCCAGAAGCGTCGAAATGTCCTGCGTCGTGTCATAGGCCACACCGCCGATTTCGTAGCCGTATTGCAGAATTCCGGCGTCGGCATGGAAAATGGTCACCTCTGTGAGACGGCCATTAACGTGGAGCCGAATGCGGCGGCGGCGCTCCCGCTCCTCTGGAGAACGGGAGCGCCTGATGTAGCGCGCGAACAGCCAAACCAACCCTCCCGCGGCAGCAAGGCCGACGATGGCGGGCGCGGCGATGGGGATGTTCGGCAAGCGTTATTTGGCGCCGAAGACTTTGGCGTAATCTTTCAAAAACTGTTCCAGCCCTTTGTCGGTCAATGGGTGGCTAAACAGCGAATCAAGCGTCTTGAAAGGCAACGTGCCGATGTGAGCGCCGGCCTTGGCGGCGGCAATCACATGGTTCGGGGTACGAAGGCTGGCGGCCAGAATCTGGGTTTTGAACCCGTAGTTCTTATAGATCTGAACAAGGTCGTGGACGAGAATCATGCCATCGGCGCCCATGTCATCAATACGGCCGACGAAGGGGCTGATGATGTACGCCCCGGCTTTGGCGACAAGCAGGCCCTGGGCGGCCTGGAAGCACAACGTAACGTTGGTCCGGATGCCTTCGCTTTCCAGGAGCTTGCAGGCCTGGACGCCGTCGCGCAGCAGGGGGAGCTTGACGATGATGTTCTTGTGGATTTTGGAGAGCTTGCGGCCTTCCTCCAGCATGGCTTTGAACTCGGTGGAGACGACTTCGGCGCTGACATCCCCGTCGACGATGTCGCAGATCGCCCGGACCTGCTCTTCAATGGGCTTGCCTTCCTTGGCGATCAGCGAAGGGTTGGTGGTAACACCGTCGATGATGCCCCACGAAGCGCCTTTTTTCAATTCTTCGAGATTTGCTGTGTCTAGAAATATTCTCATGGTTAACTCCTAAATTTACGATTCGGCGACGATAGAGTTCTCGACCTGGCCCACGCCGGGAACGGCGACGCGGACGACGCTTCCGATTTGCATGGGGCCTACTCCGGGAGGGGTGCCGGTGGCAATGAGGTCACCGGGCTCGAGAGTGAAAAACCGGGTTATGTAGGCCAGAATAGCACCCGGGGGAAATATCATGTCTGAAACGGGCGCGTCCTGGACGCATTTGCCGTCGAGCCAGGTTTGGACGCGGAGACCGTCGAAATCCACTTCACCGATTGGGACAGCCCACCGCCCGGTGGGACAGAAGGTGTCGAAGCCTTTGCCGCGGGTCCATTGGCCGTCTTTCTTTTGGAGGTCGCGAGCGGTGACGTCGTTGACGCAGGTGTAGCCCCAAACGTATTCACGCCAGTCTTCGGCGCGGACGTTGCGGGCGCGCTTGCCGATGATGAGGCCGAGTTCGCCTTCGTAGTGGAGGTTCTGTGAAAGCGAGGGGTAGACGACGTCGTCGCAATCGGCCACCAGCGAGGACGGGGGTTTCAGGAAAATGAGAGGTTCCGTGGGGACTTCGTTGCCGAGTTCCTTGGCGTGCTCTGCGTAGTTGCGGCCGACGCAGACGATTTTGGAAGGGTTGGCGGCGGGGAGGAGTTTTACCTTTTCGACGGAGAGGAGCGCGCCATCCGGTTCCGAGGAAAAGAAGGAGCGGATGGGCCGGACGTGCCCGTCCTCCAGGATGCCGTAGCGGGCACCACCGGCGTCGGTCAACGTCGGTGGGGCGGCGTGGTCGAGTGTGAATCGAACGTAATGGGTCAAGGTACTGTAATCTCCACTTCTTGCGATGTTACGCTTTGGTTTTTGCGCAGGTCGAGTGCCGTCACCATGTAGCGGTAGCGGGAGCCGCGTTGCACGTCACGATCGGTAAATGCCGGGGCGTCGAGCTGA
>CAMDKT010000392.1 GCA_945900935.1 Candidatus Sulfopaludibacter sp. SbA3
GTTTGCGGAAGCGGCGGGCAATCCGGATGTGGCCTCACGCGCCGCGGCTTACGGGATGACCGGCGTCCAGCTCGATGGCAACGATGTTGCGGCCATCAGCCGGGCGGCCCGGGAAGCCGTTGAAAGGGCGCGCGGCGGGCAGGGTCCGACGCTGCTCGAATGCAAAACGTATCGCACGCGGCCTCATTCGGAAGGCATGGGCGACTACACGTACCGGACGCGCGAAGAGGTCGCCGCGTGGCGGGAACGCTGCCCCATCAAGCGGCACCGGCAGACGTTAATCGCCAGCGCGCAAGCCACGGCGGCGGAACTGGACGCCGTCGACGCCGAGATCCACGCCGAGATTATCAAGGTCAGCGAGGCCGCCGAAAAAGCGGCGTTTCCCGGTCCCGCCGCGGCCACGACGCATGTCTACGCGCCTGTTCGCCGCGCCGTTGCGCGCGTCAATGACGCCACGCGCGAACTTTCCTTCGCCGCCGCGACGCTGGAAGCTCTCGACCATGAAATGGCCGCCAATCCGAATATTTTCGTGTTTGGCGAAGGCATCGGCGTCCGCGGCGGCAACTTCGGCACCACCGCCGGACTCTTCGCCAAGTACGGCGCGCAGCGGCTTCGCGACACCCCCATCGCCGAACGTGGCTTCGTCGGCATGGCCTGCGGGGCCGCTATGACCGGCGCCCGTCCCATCGTCGATTTCATGTTCATCGACTTCATCAACGATGCCTTCGGTGAACTGGTGAACCAGATCGCGAAGATGCAATACATGAGTTCCGGCCGCCTGAAAATGCCGGTGCTGCTGCGCGGATGTATCGGCATCGGCCACTCCGCCGCCACGCATCACTCCGGCAGCTACCACTCGATTTACAGCCATATTCCGGGCCTGCGCGTGGTGGTGCCGTCAACGCCCTTCGACGCCAAAGGCCTCTTCACTCACGCGCTGCGTTGCGACGACCCGGTGCTGTTCCTGGAGCCGCGTGAACTGATGTCCGTCAAGGGACCGGTGCCGGCAGAGGATTACGAAATCGAATTCGGCAAAGCGAGGGTTTTGCAGGAAGGCTCGCAGATTACCGTGATCGGCATTGGACACATGGCGCAACGCGCGCTGGCGGCGGCGAAGGGACTTTCGGCGGAAGTAATCGATCCGCGCACGGTCTCGCCGCTGGACACAAACGCCATCCTGCAATCGGTGAAGAAAACGGGGCGGCTGCTGATTGTTGACGAAGCTTTTGCGCCATGCGGACTCGGCGCTGAAATCGCCGCGCAGATCGCCGAAATCGGTTTCGATTTTCTCGACGCGCCGATTCGACGCGTCAGTGGCGCGTTTGCTCCGACTCCTTACAGTCCAACGCTGGAACCGGCCGTGATCCCGTCGCAAGAGCAAATTGCGGTCGCGATCCGCGCTTTGATCAACGAATAAATATGCCCATCGAAATTACTGTCCCGCGCCTCGGCTGGTCCATGGAAGAAGGCATCTTTGTTGGCTGGTTGAAGGCCGATGGCGACAGTGTTGCCAGCGGTGAGCCGCTGTTCGCGCTCGAAAGCGAAAAGGTCACGATGGAAGTGGAGTCGCTCGATCACGGCGTTCTGCACATCCCGGCCGGCGCGCCCGCGGCTGGCGGCGTTGTCACGGTTGGGCAACTGCTGGGCTGGATCCTTGAACCCGGGGAAGTGGTGCCCGCTGAAACGCCAGCCAGCCCGCGCGCTCGCGCGACGGCGAAGAAACTTGGCGTCGATATCGCGAACGTGCAACCGCGGGAAGGCGCCCAGCGCATTGTCGAAGCCGACGTACTTAGGAATGCTCCCGCTCGGACCACTATCGCCGCGCGGCTGGAAGAGAGTTTCCGCGCCCCACACTTTTATCTTCACGCCGACGCCCATGTCGAAGCCTTGGCGGCGCTCCGCCACGAACATCGCCCGGCGAATTACAACGACTTCCTCATCAAGGCGATCGCCATCGCCCTCGTCCGCCACCCGCGCGTGAACGCGTATTGGGACAACGGCGCGGTGGTCTCGCGCACCACACAGCACATCGCGCTCGCCGCCCAGATCGGCGACACGCTTTACACGCCGGTCATCCAAAACCCAGCCGAGAAATCGCTCGCCCAGATCGCCCGCGACCGCGAGCAGGCGCTGGCCCAACGCAGCCACGGCAAAGACGCCAGCGCCACGCTCTCCAATCTTGGCCCGTTCGGCGTCGATCGCTTTGAGGCAATTCTCAATCCGCCGCAATCGGTGATCGTCGCTGTCGGCAAGATCGCCAAACGGCCGGTAGTCGTTGACGATCAAGTCGTCGCGCGGCTCACAATGCCTATTTCTTTGTCCGTCGATCACCGCGTCGTCGACGGCGTGCCAGCCGCTCAGTTCCTGCAAACGCTAATCGCTATTTTAGAATCGCCCGACTCCACATACAATGAATGGGAATGAGTTGGACCTACCTGGAAGATGCTAGTGGCGCAAAAGGCCACGCTGATAAGATCTGTGTTCCGGCGGACGAGGCGGAGTTAGGACAAATCCTCGAAGCCGCCACCCGCGAGGAGGCCGCCGTCACGATTGCCGGTGGCGGTAGCGGCCTCACCGGCGGGCGCGTCCCGAGCGGCGGCTGGCTGATCTCCATGGAAAAGTTTCGCCGTCTCGAAATTCGGCAAGGCTCGGCCACCGTTGGCTCCGGCGTCACGCTGCACGACCTCCATGCCGCAGCCAAGACGACGGGCCAGTTCTACCCGCCCGATCCCACTGAAACCATGGCGTTCCTCGGCGGCACCGTCGCCGCCAACTCCTCCGGTGCAAGGAGCTTCAAATACGGCGCAACCCGGCGTTGGATTCAGCGTCTCCGCGTCGCTCTGGTAGACGGGCGTGTCCTGGATGTCCGGCGCGGCGACGCCATCGATTTCGACGTTCCGTTCATCCCCCAACCCGCCGCCAAAAAGCACTCCGCCGGGTATCCGCTCCGGCCGGGGATGGATTGGATTGATCTCTTCACCGGCTCCGAAGGCACGCTGGGGGTTGTGATTGAAGCGGATGTCGAACTTCTTCCCAACCCGAAAGAACTTCTCAATGGAATTATCTTTTTTCCGTCGGATGACGCCTCGCTCGACGCGTTGGATAAATGGCGCGCAGTCCCCGGTGTCCGTATGCTGGAATACGTCGACGACCCCGCTCTGCGCATGATCGAGCAGCGCTATCCCGACGTGCCCAAACAGGCCCGCGCCGCGCTCATCATGGAGCAGATTATCGAAGCCGATGGCGATATCGACGCCTGGAGTCAAAGGCTCCAAGAGACGGGCGCAATGGAAGCGGAGAGCTGGTTCGGCTCCTCGGACTTCGACCGCGAACGCTTTCGCAAATTCCGCCACGCACTGCCGGAAACCGCTCTTTCCATTTCGCAGAAAAACGGCTTCCCTTCCCTTGGCACGGACTTCTCCGTTCCGGTGGAGAAGAACCGCGAGATGTTCGTTTTTTATCGTGAACATATGGAGCGGATCATGCCCGGCAACTACTGCATCTTTGGTCACGTTGGCGACGCGCATCCGCACGTCAACATGCTTCCGGCCACGCAAGCGGAGTTCGACGCCGGTACCGCCGCGCTGTTGGTATTTGCAAAGAAAGCGGCGGAACTCGGCGGATCGGTGGCCGCGGAACACGGGCTTGGCAAGCGCAAAGCGAAGTTTCTTCCAATCCAATATTCGGCTGAACAGATTGAGTCGATGAAGGCCGTCAAACGACGGCTTGATCCCGATTGGCGGCTTGGCCGCGGGACGCTTTTTGAGCAACCCTGATGCCGACACGACGCGCATTTCTAGCTGCGGTGGCAGCCGCCGGTCCGGAGCTTCACTGGCTGAGCATCGATCAGGCCGCGGCCTTGATCCGCGCCCGGAAACTGTCGCCTGTCGAGCTGACGCGCCACTGCTTGGCGCGCATTGAGAAGTTGAACCCCACGCTCAAGGCCTTCATTACCGTTACCGGTGAACAGGCCCTGGCCGACGCCAAAGCGCTGGAGAAGGAGAAGCCTCGTTCGCCGCTCCATGGAATTCCGATTGCGCTCAAGGATCTTTACGACACGAAGGGCATTCGGACGACGGCCGCCAGCAAGCAATTCGCCGATCGCGTGCCCGTTGAGGACGCCGAAGTCGTCAAGTTATTAAAAGCCGCCGGCGCCATCGTCATCGGCAAAGCGAACATGGACGAGTTCGCCTATAACTTCACTGCCGAGACCAGTTACTACGGCACCGCGCGCAACCCCTGGAATCAGCAGCTATCTCCCGGCGGCAGCAGCGGCGGTTCGGCGGTCGCTGTCGCGGCGGGAATGTGTTTCGCGGCGCTCGGCTCCGATACGGGCGGTTCCATTCGGCAGCCCGCGGCCTTTTGCGGCATCACTGGCTTCAAGCCGACATACGGTAAACTGAGCACTCGCGGGGTGTTGCCGCTGGCGTGGAGCCTCGATACGGTTGGACCGATGACGCGTTCGCCGCGCGACGCGGAGATCCTTTTCCATGCGATGGGCGGGCGGGCGGCGTCAACGATCACCCCCAGATTCGGCATCCCTCGCAAACTGTTCTTCGACGAATTGGACCCCGAGACCGCGCAGCTCGTCGAGGCCGCCATTCGGCAATTCGTCGGCGCGCGCGACGTGCCATTTCCAGACGTGCCGATCGCTCCCGGAACGCCCGGCCTGTCGCTGGATTATGGCAACGTCATTTACGCCGAGGCCTACGCTTTCCACAAAACGATGATGGCGAAGACGCCGGAAAACTATCACCCGCGGATCCGCCAAAACATCAACCTCGGCGTCGCCGTCACCGCCGCGGACTATATCCAATCGAAGCGCGGACTAGACCGCTGGCGCGAGACGTCCGCTCAGCTATTTCCCGGCGTCGATCTCCTGCTGACGCCCACCACTCCCGGCCCGGCATTCCCGTTGGGCAAACCAGCCAGCCTGATTTATCTGCGCAATACCGCGATGTGGAATCTCTTCGGGCTTCCCACGATTTCGGTCCCGTGCGGCTTCACCAAAGCCGGTTTGCCGGTGGGTCTGCAAATCACCGGACGCGCGGGCGAGGACAACCTGGTCCTTACGGCTGCCGCGCGGTTCCAGCGAAATGCCGGTCCAGCTTATCCAGCACTTTGAGCCCCTTCGCCGGAGAGCCACTCGCCGCCCGCGCCCGGAACCGGGTCTCCGCGTCATGCTGAGCCAGCGCGACGGTCGCCAGTTCATCCATTAACCGGTTCATGCTCACTCCCTGAAGCACCGCCAACCGCCGCAGCCGCGCGTGTTTTTCGTCATCAATGCGAAGAGTAAGAATACTCATGAGAGTTCCTTTAAAAGTTCGAGTGGTTTGGCAATGCGGACACCGGGAAAACGGACGCTCGTGTTGTTGGTTACGATCCAGTCGGCCGCTCCCGCAACCGCCAACTCCATAAGATGATTATCGGCTTCATCTCTTAAATTCGGACGCCAAGAGTAATAAATTTTGACCCATTCGCTCACCGAAAGCAGCGCGTCCAACAGATCCGAGCGTTCTCCCGCCGACAGCGGACAGCGGCGGAAGAGATCCTCCCTGCTCATTACATCCTCATACTCGCAAGACAGCGCCTGCCCAACCAACGGCCGCACCCGGCCTTCCAGGCAAGCCCGCAGGACACGCCGATTGTCGCCCCCCTCCTGCGAGAGGACAGCTCCGATGAGTACGTTGGTGTCGATCACAGTTCGTATCACGCTCAGTTCGATGATAGCACAGGCGCTATCATTTTTTCCCGGCTCCCCAATGGTGACGTTGAACAGAAACCGCTTGCCATCCGGCGCGGCGTCCTAGGAGTGTGTCGGGGATAGAAGCGCCTTCATCCGCTAGGGCCTGCCATCCCCAGAGTGTGCGAAAGCGCGACTTCCAGTTTCGACAACCAAGCGCACTAACGAAGACGTCCGTTTTTCGGGGCATCGCCTCTTCGCCGGTCCAAATGCCGCAAAATCGCCT
>CAMDKT010000393.1 GCA_945900935.1 Candidatus Sulfopaludibacter sp. SbA3
TAAAAGCGCAGTTAGAGGGCGTGACAGCGGAGTTCAAACGCTACTTTGAGCGGATGGGGCAGAAGTCGAGCCCGGACGACTTGAGCGGCATGCTGCTCTCCGGCCAGTTCGCGATAGCGGGCAGCGAAGTAACGGGCCGGTGGCCGGTACATGCGGAGTTTCTGAAGAAACTGGCTGGCGGCGGACTCTAGCGGCCATGCTGCTGGTAGCGGGCAATCTCGTTTACGACTGGATTGCGGGTCCGGTGGCGGCGCTCGATTGGGACCAAACAGTTTGGCCGGCGCAGTTCGCGGCGGGTTTGGGCGGGAACGGGGGGACGACGGCGTATGCGGCGGCGCGATTGGGGACGCGCGTTCGGTTGGTGTCGGCATGCGGAGACGATTTGCACGGGACGATTTGCAAGGACCGGTTGGCGTCGGTTGGCGTGGACGGCGCGTATTTGCCTGGATTAACGGGCGGGACGGCGCTGACGATGGGGCTGTTTCGCGCCGACGGGGCGCGGGCGCTGATCCACCGGCCGGGCGTCTTGACGGCGGCGTTTGGCGAGGTACCGTCGCTGTTGCCGTATGGCGGCGGGGTTCGGTGGCTGCATATAGGGAATCCCTTCGCGGTGGCTGGTTTGCGGCGGAATGCGGCGGTGTATTTGCGGGAGGCGAAGGAGGCGGGATGGATGACATCCTTGGACATGGGGTGGGACCGGCTGGGGGAATGGATGGGGGTGGTTGGACCGTGTTTACCGCATTGTGACTGGTTGTTTGCGAATGCGGTGGAGGCGGAGCGGCTGGGTCCGGTTTCGGTGCGGACGGTGATTAAGTTGGGGGCCCAGGGGTGTATGGTGGAAGGTGTTCCGGTGCCTGGCATGGCTGTATTGGCGGTGGATTCGACGGGCGCGGGCGACTGTTTTTGCGGAGGATTTATTGCGGCGACGATGCGGGGAATGGCGCCGTTGGAAGCGGCGCGCGTGGCGAATGTGTGCGGGGCGCGGAGCGTTTCGGCGGCTGGGGCGACGGAGGGTTTACTGGGGTGGGAGGAGACTTATCGTTCCGCATGCGGTTGAGGCGGAGGCAGCGCGGCGTTTCCGAGCCGCGTCTTACCGAGCCGCGTCTTACCGAGCCGCGCGTTACCGAGCCGCGACCGTAAGGGAGCGGTCCTTGCGGTCCGCGTACTAGTTGAGGAAATAAGTCCGATACAGCGTGTCGCGCTGCTTCGGGATGAAGCCGGCGTCGCGGATCATGTGGCGGAGGTCTTCTTCGGTGGCCGAGAAGCGGGCGCCGGCTTGTGAAACGACGTTTTCCTCGATCATGATGCTGCCGACATCGTTGCCGCCGAAGCGCAGTCCGGTCTGGCAAACCTTCAGGCCCTGCGTTACCCACGAGGTTTGAATGTTAATGATGTTATCGAGAAAGAGGCGGCAGATGGCGAGAGTCTTGAGGAACTCGACGCTGGTGGCTTCTTCTTTGACGAAGCGGCCGAGCGAGGTATTATCGCGCTGAAAGCTCCAGGGGATAAAAGCGGTGAATCCGCCTGTCTCCTCTTGTAAGTCGCGGAGTACTTGCAAGTGGTGAATTCGATGTTCCACTGTCTCACCGCAGCCCCACATCATGGTCGCCGTGGTGCGGACGCCGAGATGATGGGCGGCGCGGTGGACGCTGAGCCATTCTTCGGTATTGCACTTGAGCCGGGCGATCCGCTGGCGGACTTCGTCGTGGAGGATTTCGGCGCCGGCGCCGGGGATGGAATCGAGTCCGGCATCGCGGAGGCGGGCGATGGTGTCGCTAATGGAAAGGTTAGAAATCTGGGCGATGTTGAGGATTTCCGGGGCCGAGAGAACGTGGAGATGGATCTTGAAATTTTGTTTGATGGAGCGGAAGAGGTCTTCGTACCACTCGATGGAGAGGTCCGGATGGAGGCCGCCCTGCATGAGGATGCCGGTGCCGCCCAGGTCAAGGGTTTCCTGAATTTTCTGGTAGAGAACTTCTTTCGGATGGACGTAGGCTTCGTCGTGTCCCTTGGGGCGGTAAAAGGCGCAGAAGCTGCAGTACTCGGTACAGACATTGGTGTAATTGACATTGCGGTCAATGATATAAGTGGCGATGTTATGCGGATGATACTTCCGCCGTAACTGGTCCGCCTCCATTCCGATGCCGATGAGGTCATGAGAACGGAACATGTCGAGGGCCTGAATGGGAGTGAGCACTTATTTGATCTCCAGAGCGGGTTCTAGGGCGGCGGCGAAATCGAGATAGGTCTGCATGCCTCTATATTCATTGTCGCCGAGACGGAAGCGGATGTGTTGGGTGAGGTAGGTATGGATGAGATCCGGGGGGAGGCGGCGTTGGGCGGCCTGCCCGGCGACGATGGTGGAAATGTGGCGTTCCCCGTAGGAGAGCGAATCGAGAAAGTGCTGGGAGTTGGCCGGGGTGACGAATTGAGGACGGCCGCACCAGACGGCGAAGACCATGGGGAGGCCGGTGAGTTCCTTCCATTCCTGGCCAAGGTCGAGAGTGAGAAAGGGGAGGGCGGCGGGATCGAGATGCAGGGCGGGATCGCCGATGATCAGCGCGGCGTCATTGTTCGCGAGCATGTCGTCAAGGAGTGGTTCGGAGACGGTGATAGCGGGGTGGGCGTCGAATTTACGGCTGAGGATGACGCGGGCGAGCATGACGGAAGTGCGGGAGCCGCGGTCCACGGCGAGGGTTCGGATTTGGGCCGGGGCGACCTTGGAGATGAGCAGGATGGAGCGAACGGGGCCATCGCAGGCGATGCCGGAACCGGGGAAGGCGGCCAGGGATTGGCGGGCCATTTCGATGACGGGGAGGAGGCCGATATCGTCGGCCCCGGACTGGACACGGTCTGCGCCTTCGGAGGGGAGGCAGTAGTCCAAATGGAACGGGTGGCGGCGAGGACCGTTCTCGAGACCCCAAATCAAAGGGACGGTGTTGAGATAGGAAATGACGGCGACGCGTGGGCGGGCGGGGTCGGAATGCATCTGGATATTCAGTAAGGGCCTTTCCCATTTTAGCGTAGCGGCGGCGTCGTGCCGGGGGTAAACAAATGCAATACAGAAAAAAGAGGCAAGTGGTATAGATTTAGTGAGTTACAGCCGATAAGAGAGGTAGGAAATGGGTAGACAGTCGCGCCGGACTGATGTTAATGTTGCAAAGGATGGACCCGTTCGCGTCCCCGCGGTAAAGCAAGAGGAATACGCATGGAATTTAGCTGGAAACTCACGATGAGAATGAAGATTACGCTCCTGTTGACAGGGATGGCTGCCGGTTGTTTTGGGCAAGTGCCTGTACAGTTTAATCCGGTGCCATCGCGGTCGATCGGGCATGCGAGGTTGCAGCTTGTGACCGGCGCTCCGAATCTGGTGGAAGGACGGGAGTTAAATGGGCCGATCGGTGTGGCAGTGGATGCCGGGGTGACGCCGCCGACACTGTATATAGCGGACACAAACAATAATCGGATTTTGGCATGGCGGAATGCTCGGGCGGCTACTGGCAGTCGAGCCGATTTTGTGATTGGCCAGAACGATTTGTTTTCGACGCCGGGACAGGGACCTGGGACGGCAAATTCGACCGGATTACGGTCGCCGACGGGGATGACGGTTGATAACCGCGGAAATCTGTATGTTGTCGATACGGGGAACAATCGGATCCTGCGATTTGCGCGAGCGACGGGACAGGCCGCGGATCGCATCCAGCCGGACTTGGTGATTGGACAGCCTTCGTTCAACGCGAATGCGCCGAACCAGGGGACTGGCGCGCCATCGGCGAAGACTTTGGCTTTTTCAAGCGGCTCCACGGCGTTAACGGCGTCGCTCGTGTTTGACGCGTCCGGAAATCTGTGGTTGACCGATGCGGGAAATAACCGGATTCTGCGATATCCGGCGTCGGCGCTCGGGGATTCGCCGACGAACGGGCCGGAAGCGGATCTGGTAATCGGTCAGGCGTCGATGACAACGGCGCAGACGGTGGACTGGGGGAGACCGGAGAACCGGTTGTTGAAAAGCGCCATGCTGCAGCCCTCGGCAATTGCATTTGATTCGAGCGGACGATTGTTAGTGGCCGACGGCGCGAACCGGTTGTTGGTTTATGCTCCGCCGTTCCGGAATGGTCAGGACGCGGTCAGGCTGGCGGGGATTGTCGTGACCGTACAGGGACAGCCGCCGCGGCCGCCGGTGAATGAGTATTCGTTGTTCGGACCGGAGGGGGTCTTCGCTACCAGCGCCGGGATATTTGTGGTGCAGAGCCAGACACACCGGATTGTCCGGTATGATCCGTTTGAGCAGTGGCCGGAAGAGACGCTTTTGTTGCCCTCGCCGCCGGCGAAGGCCGTGTTTGGTCAGCCGGATTTGTTGAGTTTTCGACCGAACCGGGGCGGGTTGGAGGCCAGTGAGACAGGCTTTCAGTCTCCGACGGGTGTGGCGGTGGCAAATAATGAACTCTATTTGGCGGATAGCGGTAACCACCGCGTTCTGGTGATGCCTCTCAATGGCACCAACGTGGGCGCGGCAACACGAGTGTTTGGTCAATTGGGGTTCAACTACCGGACGGTTAATTTGGCGGAGGGCGGTGGACTTTATCTGGCGAGCGGGTCAAGCAATATCCCAAACGCCGGTGACGTTTACTTTGGCGCGGCGGTGGTTATCGACCGGATTTCGAATCCTCCGCGGCTCTATATAGCAGACACTTTTAATAATCGGATTCTTGGATTTGCCGACGCGCGCGTGGCCAAGTCCGGCGACCAGGCTGACGTTATCATTGGTCAAACCAGCCAGTTTGAAACGAAAGTAAATTCGCCAACATCGAATGTAGACACGGTGACGGATCAGGGACTGTTTGTGCCAGTCGGCCTAGCCGTCGATGCAAACGGCAACCTGTATGTGGCCGATTCCGGTAATGGCCGCGTCTTGCGATTCGCGCGCCCATTTGAGCAGCCCCAGAAGTTTGGACAACGGGCGAACCTGGTGCTGGGACAATCCGGATTCAATATTAAGATCACCGATCCGACGAACCGAAACATGTCGAGGCCGTACGGTTTGGCGTTCACTGTTGAGGGCCAGTTGCTGGTTTCCGATTTGGCGCATAACCGCGTGCTGTTGTTCCGGCGGCCGCTGACAGGAGACTTCTCGAATGGTCAGGCGGCGACAACCGTTTTTGGTCAACGCGACTTTTCGACGGCGGCGGCCGGCGCGGAGGAAACCCGTTTCAATGCGCCGATGCATATTGCCACCGATACCGACGACCGGCTATACGTTTGCGACCCAGGGAACCGGCGCGTAGCGATTTTTGACCGCGTTTTGTCGGCGACAAACAACGCCGCTCCGGCGATTACCCTGACTATTGGCGAAAACCTCAACGATCGGCTGGGCCCGGTGCAGGGAATCAACGTAAGTCCCCGGACGGGTGAGATCTGGGTGGCCGATACGGGAAATAACCGCGTGCTGCGGTATCCCCGGTTTGACGTCCTGGCGTTGACCCCGGCACCGAACTATCGAATTTCGACAACCCTGCCACAGGCTGTTTCCATTGACGCCTTTGACAATCTGCTGATTGCGGAGGGCACGAACCGGGTGGCGTTTCACTTTCCGGGGCTGGCAACCGCCAGCGCGGCGCATTTCCTGCGGCGTCGTATTTCCCCAGGGATGATTGCTGCGATGTACCCGCTCGGCATCCGGTTTGGCGAGGAGACGGCGACAGCGCCGAGCGCTGTATGGCCGACCGAACTGGCGGATCTGCAGATTCTTGTCGATGAGATTCCCGCTCCGCTGTACTTCGTGTCCCCCGGGCAAATCAACTTCCTTGTGCCGATGCGGCTGGAGCCCGGTACGCAGGCGACAGTGCGCCACGAGCGCAAAGGGCCGAGGAGGGCTCAATGTGTGTAACTGCTTGATCGATGAGGGACGGCCCCTCGGAACCGGCTTACAGGAGCAGGTTCCAAACCGCCTTCGGTGGCTGTGGTCA
>CAMDKT010000394.1 GCA_945900935.1 Candidatus Sulfopaludibacter sp. SbA3
GGGTGCCGAACCGAAAAAAATCGTCTTCCTCGCGGTGCTTCTCCTGGTGGCCGCCGCCGGTTATTTCAGCGGCGGCGATGACCGTCCACAGACAGTAGCAACGAATCGCCCGCAGGCCGCCGCGCCCGTTGCAGGCCCGCGCCAGGCAATTACGCCAGCCGCGGCGAAGAGCTCCGTCGCGCGTCCAAACAGCAAAAATCGAAGCTCACAAGAGTTTAAGCCTATTCTGCGCCCGCGCCGCGTGGAGGACCGCATTGACCCCGCCACCATTGACCCAACGCTCCGCACCGATCTGCTGACGCGCCTGGGCAACGTACCCATTCAGGGCGGCTCCCGTCCCCTCTTTGAGTTCGGCACCGCTCCTCCGCCGAAGGCGCCGGATCCGGGCAAGATTGTCCCGACGAAGCCGGTCACCGTCGCCATCGCCGTACCCGTTACGCCAGCGGACCCGGTCACGCCAACAGCTCCGGTAAAGCCGCAAGCGCCGCCGATTCCCTTGAAATTTTACGGCTTCACGTCTGCCAGAGCCGGTGCGAAGCGCGCGTTTTTCCTGGAAAATGAAGATGTGTTCGTCGCCAATGAAGGGGCGGTTGTGAAGAAGCGCTACAAAGTGGTGCGGATCAACATGAACTCCGTGGTAATGGAGGACACTGAGTACAAGCAGCAGCAGACTCTTCCACTGACTGAGCAAACGCAATGACCTCCAACCGCCGCCAATCCGAACGCGGCTACGCCCTCCTCTTCGTCTTCGCCATGTCGGCCATGATGGCGATGATGCTCTATTTGGAAATGCCGCGCCTGGCGCTGGAATTGCAGCGCAACCGGGAAGGATTGTTGATTGAGCGCGGTGAACAGTACGCCCGCGCGATCAAAGTCTTCACCAGGAAGAACAAGAAGTACCCGCAGACGATTGACGAATTGGAAGGCACCAATGGCGTGCGGTTTCTCCGGCGTCGCTATCTGGACCCAATGTCCGGCAAGGACGAATGGCGTCTAATTCACGCCGATGCCTCCGGCCGGCTCACCGATTCGCTCGTGGAGAAGGCGACGATGCCCGGACAAACCGATCCCTCCCAAATCGGTGAGAAAAGCGCCAATACGTTCGTCAGCGAAGGGGCAAGTTTCGGGTCGGCGGGAGACCCAAACTCCGGCCGCGTCGCCCAGGCGTTGAACCGGCGCGCCAGCGAACAGCCCGGTGCCGCCGGCGCGCCCCCTCCCCCTGGCGCCCAGCACCCTTCTGGTTTCAGCCCTTACAACGATCCCTCGCAACAGCAGCAGCAACAGATGCAACAGCAAATGCAGATGCAACAATCGATGGTGCCGATCATGGGACCCAACGGGCAGCCGATCCAGCGTGTGCCGGGGCTGCCGGGGCAGTTCGGCCAGTACCCCACGCAGGCTGCCAATTCGCAGACCGGCGGTACCGTCCCCTCGGCGAATAGCGGTGGGTATTCCTTCGGCAGCGGCTATGGAGGCGCGGGCGCGTCGCCGCCTCCCCCCCCAGGGACCCAGTCCGCGCAGGGCTATCAACAAGGCGGACCCGTTCCCGGCGGCTTCCGGCCAGGAGGGGGATCCAACAGCTTTGGCGGACCGATTCCCGGCCAGCCCGTCCCCGGCGGCCCTCCGGACGGAATCACCCGCAACCCTGCCACTCAGCTCATTCAAAACCTCCTCACACGCCCGAATCCGCAGGGTTTAGCCAATTTACAGGGCGGCGGCGCGGCGCAGGGCTTGGGCGGCGGCATCGCCGGCGTCGCCAGCAAGTACGACGCCGAGGGGATCAAGATCTATAAAGACAAAACGAACTACAAGGAGTGGGAGTTCGTCTTCGATCCGTCGAAGGATCAGAAGGCCGCGCAGGGGCAGATTCCGGGACAAATCCCCGGCCAGATTCCGGGTCAAATTCCGGGGCAGGGCACCGGCTTCGGTCAGCAGCCATCAGGCTTCGGCGGCCAGCAGGGCGGTTTCGGCGGACCGACGCCCACGCGGCGCTAAAGTCCGTACTCCTCCGGCAAATCCTCCAACCCATCCGCCTCGCTCGACCACTGCCGCAACGCCTTCACCGTCGCGCTGGAAGAAAACCCGTTATAACGCAGCTTCCGGAATGCCGACTGCAAATGCTTCGGATCCTTGAAGTATTCCGCCGGATCGGCAATGCGCAATTTACGCCTCAAAAACGCCACCGCGTGTTCCACTTCGTCAATCTCGCTGTATGCCTGCGTCACCGCCGCTTCGGCCACCAGTTTTGGCACCCTTCGGTTCGCCAACTCCCGCAAAACGCGCGCCTTGCCAAAGCCCTTGCCATCGCGCCGAACAGCGGAATAGGAATCGGCGAACGTTCGGTCGTTCAGCACGTGGAGCTGTTTCAGCCGCGAAAGCACATCGTCAACATCGGCGGCGATTTCCGCCCGCCCGGCCAGCTTCTTCTGTAATTCGCCAATCGACTGCGCGCGGCCGCTCAGCAACCGGGCCGCGTAATTCCAGAGCGCGTCGTTATTCAATTTCGGGGGGACACGCGGGGGCATGCACTAATTGTGGCAACGCTTGGGGGCGCTGGCAACATCTAAACGGTGTGGCATCCATTGCGATGTACACTGGAATTGAGGAAACACACATCATGGAAGAAGCGAAGCGAATCTCTTATTTCTGCCTGGGTTTGGGCATCGGTGTGGCCGTCGGTATCTTGTTTGCGCCAAAGTCAGGCGAGGAAACACGCCAGATACTGCGCTCCAAAGCCGACGACAGCAAGGACTACGTAAAGCGGAAGAGCGAAGAGCTGAAGGATTCCGCCGCCGAACTCGCCGACAAAGGCAAACTGGCGCTGCAGCGGCAGAAGGAACAGTTGGCCGCGGCCGTGGACGCCGGGCGCCAAGCGTACAAAGAGTCCGTCATCGGTGACGGCAGCGGCGAGGCGAGCGCGTAAATGAACCCCGAGACGACTCTCATTCTCCTGACATTTTTTGTGGCCATGACGGCCGTCTCGTTTGTCGCGCAAGCCGTGGCCATGACGCGCCTCGCCCGGACGACGAAGGAGATGAAGGAGCGCGTCGAGGCCTTCCTCCCGAAAGCCGAAAAGCTCATTCAAAGCGCGGAATCGACAATTGCTGAAAGCCGAGTCCAGATCGCTGAGATCACTGGACGCGCGAACGAAATTCTGGCGATGACGCAGACGCAGTTGATCCGTGTCGACGACCTGCTCGCCGACGCTTCGGCCCGCGCGAAGGTACACATGGACCGCGCCGAAATAGTCCTGGAGAATACGCTCAATCGCGTTAACGACACTGTTAACTCGGTGCACGGGACTATCTTGCGGCCGATCCGCGAAATCACCGGTATCGCGGCCGGAGTGAAGGCCGCCGTCGGCCATTTATTGAAGGGCGCTCCGGCGAATGTCGCACAAGTCACAACTGACGAGGAGATGTTTATTTAGCCTGCCCCTGGCGGGCGCGCAGTTAGCAATTCCCGCGACGCCCGCGGCAGCGGCGGCGGCGGCGTTGAAGGACATCGCCTTCGACCCCGCGCAGTGCTGGCGCGTCCGCGACCTCGCGCTCGCCCGCGAGGACATCAAACTCTATCTCGCCGACGGGTTCGTCATGCTTTCGAAACCCCTTGGTGAACGTCCCATCGCCGCCCTCTTCTGGGCCGAAATCGAGGGCGGCGATGGGGAAATCATCGTCCTGCCTCCATCGGCCGGGGAACGCCAGTCGCTCGTTCGCTTCACCGAGTCGCCGAATCTCAACGAACATTTCAAATCGGCCGTGCTGATTTTCACCGACGGTACCGCCCCCGAAATTACGGCGTTTCTTCGTGACAGCGCCGCCATCCCCGCTCCCGAAAGGGGAGCACTGCTGTCCGATCAATTCACCCCCACGCTCCGCAATTTGACCGCCAGCTTTGAGGCCCGCCTCGTCCAGGACACGGCCGGTAAAGTGCGGCCCGATTTCGGCCTCTTTTTCGCCGCGCTCGGCGGCACCGCGCTCGGCAATTTTGACGTCATTCACGATCCCCAGGCCACCGATCAAATTGTGGTCGCGCAGCTTTCCTACCGCGAGAACCGGACCTATTACAACGTCTGGACCAGCTTCCCTTCGCGCCGCGTTCGCAAAGACCCCGCGTTCGAGCCCCCCTTGCGTGATTTTCAAATTGAGCATGTGCGGATCGATGCCCGCATCGGCGTCGATCTGCGCCTCACGGCCACAGCAACTCTTCGCATTCGCATCCCCGAAGCCGCCGGATTGCGAGGCCTCCGCAACACGCTCGCCTTCGATATTTCGCGCCGCGTTCGCGTGCCGCAAGCCAGTGTCGACGGCGTCCCCGCCTTAGTTCTCCAACGGGAGAATCTCCGTTCGAGTCTGCTGCGCGGCAGCGACAATGAGGTGTTTCTGGTGACGCTGCCGGACGGCCTCGCCCCCGGCGAACACACGGTTGTTTTTCAACAGGATGGCGAAGTCATCGTCCCCGCCGGGAATGGCGTTTTTTTTGTCAATTCCCGAGGCACTTGGTACCCTCATCACGGCCTCCAATTCGCCACCTATGAGTTGACGTTCCGCTGCCCCAAACATCTCAGCCTGATCGCCACCGGAGACCTCATTGACGAGCGCGTCGAAGGCGACGTCCGCGTCACCCGCCGGCGCAGTAACGTGCCTCTGCGCATCGCCGGATTCAATCTCGGCGAATACAAACGCTCGAGCGTCTCGCGCGGCGGCCTCCACGTCGACGTCTATGCCAATAAGGCCATCGAGGCCGGCCTCGCGCCCCGGCGGGACATCCCCATGCCGCCCCCTATGCCCCAGCCCGGCCGCCAGCCGCGGATGCCCAATTTGCCCCCGCCCATCGCGCCTTTCGCGCCCCCGGACCCGGCGGCCCAGATCGAACTGCTCGCCGCCGAAGTCGCCGATGCGTTTGAGTTCCTTGCCGCCCGCTTCGGGCCGCCGCCTCTCAAAACCCTCGCCGTTTCCCCCATTCCCGGGACTTTCGGACAAGGCTTTCCCGGCTTGATCTATCTCTCCACCCTCGCCTATCTGCAGCCTCGCGACCGCCCGCAATTTGCCAATCAGGGTCTCCACCAAGTGTTCTTCTCCGATATTCTCGTCGCCCACGAAGTCGCTCATCAATGGTGGGGCAATACCATCACCACCGCCGGCTATCGCGACGAGTGGATCATGGAGGCCCTCGCAAACTATTCGGCGCTCCTGTTCCTGGAACGAAAAAAAGGCCTCCGCGCTCTCGAAGAAGTGCTGGAGAAGTACCGGGACCATCTGCTGGAAAAGAGCGCCAACGGACAGCCGATTGACGCCGCCGGGCCTATTCACCTCGGCAGCAGACTCGAGTCCTCCCAGACCCCCGGCGCCTTTCGCGCCATCATCTATGAGAAGGGGACTTGGATCATTCACATGCTCCGCCGCCGCTTGGGCGATACCGCTTTCTTCGCCATGCTGCGCGAACTGCACACGCGGTTTCTGCGCGGCCGTGTCACCACCGCCGGCTTGCGTTCGCTCAGCGCCGCGCGGCAGCCAAAGACCGCTCCCGACCGCGCGCTCGAACAGTTCTTCGCAAGCTATGTGGAAGGCGTCGGGATTCCGTCCTTGCGGCTCCAAACGCGCCAACGGCGCACGCCCAAAGGCGTCATTGTCTCTGCGGATCTGGAGCAAAGCGCGGTTGGCCCCGAATTCGCCGTCGATGTCCCCGTCGAGCTCGATTTCGGGCGCGGAAAAACCGAGACCCGCTGGATCCGCGCCGAGGGCGACGATCACACTGCCGTCGAGTGGACGCTCCCAGTCGCGCCGGTCCGCGTCACGCTCGATCCGCGGAACAGCCTGTTGGCCGTGAAACGCTAGATATTCAGACATCCTGATCTCGCCGGGTTTTCCGGCCGGAAAGTGGAAATGCATTTGAGCCGAAAAGCGGGAGTTGCAACGGGGTGAGAGAGCGCGCCACACTGGAAAAACCCGTATGCCGCAACT
>CAMDKT010000395.1 GCA_945900935.1 Candidatus Sulfopaludibacter sp. SbA3
CCCACTTCCCGCATCAGCGGCACCACCACTTGGTAGACCAGCTCCCGAGGCGCAAGCACCGCGGCCAGACGGCTGAGTTCGTCCCCGGCTCGCGTGGAATCAAAATCCTCGAGTGCGGAAAGCACCGGGGCGCAGATATCCGACTGCGCCGCCAGCGGAACTGTTTCCGCGGGCGTCTCCGAAAGCAGGTTCTTTAGCTGCTGGTCAGTGAGCGGCGCGATGCCGCCGATGGCATGGCCCTTCTGCACCAGCTTGCTCAACAGCAGCAGCCGGTCGATTTGCGCCGGGCCATACTGGCGGCCGCGGTCGGAGCGTTCGGGAACAACGGCTTGGTAACGCCGCTCCCAAGCTCGCAGGGTGTCCAGGCTAAGGCCGGTGATCTTAACCACGGCGCGAATCGGGTAACGAGGCTGCATCCGAATCCAGTATATAGGGTACATGGAATCAATGTCAATCAGTTGTCATGGACAAAGGCTTGACAAACGAGACGATGTTGGCTAAGAATGGGGTGTGGACGTTTCCGCGACAAAAGCTGGCTATCAGTTCGGGGCGGTGTTTTTCTTCGTACTCCTCCATGCCGGATTGGTGGGGATCTGGTGGACGGCGCCGGCCATTCCCCTGCTAATGTGGTTCACCGCAACGTACGCCATCCGCATGTTCGGAGTCACAGCAGGCTACCACCGCTATTTCGGGCACAGGAGCTACAAGCTTGGCCGCGTGGCGCAGTTCGCCATGGCGTTTCTCGCCCAGAGTTCCGCGCAAAAGGGAGTCCTATGGTGGGCGGCGCATCATCGGCTGCATCACCGCGAGTCGGACCGGGAGCGGGATGTTCACTCCCCCGCCCGCCGGGGGTTCTGGTGGGCGCATGTGGGCTGGGTGTTGTCGAATGACTTCGACGAATACGATTCCCGCGCGGTGGCTGAGTTTCTGAAGTTCCCGGAGATTCGTTGGCTGGACCGGAATCACTGGGTTCCGACGGTGATCTTTGGGGCCGTGTTGGCCTTGATCGGAGGGTGGCCGGCATTTCTGTGGGGTTACGTGGTTTCGACGGTGATGTTGTACCACTGCACGTTCGCGATCAACTCACTGGCGCATCTGTGGGGCACGCGCCGTTTCGATACTCCCGATGAGAGCCGAAATAACTGGTGGTTGGCGTTGATCACGCTGGGAGAAGGCTGGCACAACAATCATCACCACTCGCCTGGGAGTTGCCGCCAGGGAGAACGCTGGTGGGAACTCGACATCACCTATCTGGTGCTCCGCTGCCTGAGCTGGATCGGCATTGCGCGAGACCTGCGGCCCTTCCGTAAAGCGCAACCGATAGAGATGAAGCCGTCATGAAGCGGATCGCGATCATTGGTTCGGGCATCTCCGGGTTGTCAGCCGCGTACTACCTAAACCGCAAGCACGAGGTTCACGTGTTTGAAAGCGACGCGCGGATTGGAGGGCACACGCACACGGTGATGGTGGACACGGAAAATGGGCCGGTGGCGGTGGATACGGGCTTCATCGTGCACAACGCCCGCACGTATCCAAACTTCTGCCGGTTGATGGACGAGTTGGGGGTCGAGACGCAGCCCAGCGACATGTCCTTCGCTGTGACTGAGGCGGGTGGGGGATTCGAGTATGCCAGTCATGGTCTGGCGGGATTCTTCGCGCAGAAGAGCAACCTGCTTTCGCCTCGCCACTATAAGCTGCTGCGGGAAATCCTGCGCTTCAATCGCGAGGCTCCCAAGGTATTGCTCGATCCTGAGGCGGAAGGGCGGACGCTGGGGGAGTTTTTGAATGCGGGCGGGTATGCGCAGGTCTTTGTGGATCGCTATCTGATTCCGATGGCCGGCGCCGTATGGTCCATGGCGCCTGAGGTGATGCCGCAGTTTCCAGTGGCGACGCTGATTCGCTTCATGCAGAACCACGGGATGCTCGGCATCAACACACATCCGAAGTGGAGAGTGATTCGCGGCGGCAGCCATTCTTACTTTGGTCCGCTGATCGCGTCGTTTCGAGATCGCATCACGAAGAACAGTTCGATCCTATCCGTGGAGCGGTCGGATTCGGGCGTGACGCTACAGTTCCGGGATCGGCCGGCCCAACAGTTTGACGAAGTGGTGTTTGCCTGTCATGGGGATCAGGTGTTGCCGTTGCTTGCGCTCCCAACGGAGACGGAACGCAATGTCCTAGCTTCCTTTACAACAACCCGGAATGAAACCTGTCTGCACACGGATACGGCACTGCTGCCGAAGCGCGCGGCGGCGAGGGCCTCGTGGAATTACCTGCTGGGCGATGCCGGCAAAGTGACGGTGACGTATCACATGAACCGCCTTCAATCGCTCAAGACGAGCACGGACCACTGCGTGACGTTGAACTCAGATGGCGCCATCGACGGGGGGAGGGTGTTGCGCCGCATGGTCTATGAGCATCCCCTATACACGCATGCGGCGATTCGTGCCCAAGACCGATGGCGCGAGATTAGCGGCAGGAACCGGACACACTTCTGCGGCGCGTACTGGTTCAACGGGTTTCACGAGGACGGGGTGAGAAGCGGGATGCGCGTAGCCGAGACGCTGGGGGTTAGGTGCTCATGATTCCGTCGCCAGGACTCTATACAGGCACTCTGCGCCACCGCCGATTCCAACCGCGCAAGCACGAGTTCCAGTACGGACTCTTCATGGCGTGGCTCGATATCGACCGGATTCCGGAACTGATGGCGCAGTCGCCATGGACCAGCTACAACCGCTTCAATTGGGCGAGCTTCGAGCAGCGGGACCATTTTGGCGATCCGAACCTGACGCTGCGGCATCGAGTCGGCCAAGACGCCCTGGCACACGGAGTCACTCTGCCTGACGGGCCGATTTATCTGCTAACGCATCTGCGCTATCTGGGCTATTGCTTCAATCCTATTTCGTTCTATTTCTGTTACGACGGCAGCGGACGCCTGGATACGGTGCTGGCCGAGGTCAACAGCACGTTTGGGGAGAGTCGCAATTACTGGCTGTCGCAACAGAACTGGCAACCCTCGGCGAATGTGCTGCGCTACCGGTGTCCGAAGACGATGCATGTGTCTCCCTTCATGGGCATGGATCTGGACTATGAGTTCGTATTGACGGAACCGGGCCAGAAGCTGGTGGCGCACATGAATACCATGGAGCGCGATTCCCGACCATTCTTCGATGCGACTTTGACGCTGGAACACAAGCCGTGGACGTCGCGAAATCTCGGTCGCGTGTTGCTTCGCCATCCGTGGATGACAGTCAAGGTGATCGGCGCGATTCACTGGCAGGCACTGCTGCTTTTCTTGAAACGAGTTCCGGTGTTCCGTCAACCGGAACAGGAGGCGACGAAACGAACATGAGTATGAGTTTTGCGAAGAAAGCTGTTTTCCGGATGCTGGAAAATCTGCGGCATGGGTCGCTGGAGGTAATTTGCTTGAAACAGACCTATTTCTTTGGCGAAGCCGGCGCCAGTCTTGCCGCTTCCATTGCGGTCCACGACGAGCGGTTCTTTTCGCGAGTGTTGTGGGGCGGCGACGATGCCGCGGGTGACTCGTACGCTGACGGAGACTGGTCTTCGCCCGACCCGGTGGCGGTGGTGCGTATCGCCGCTCGCAACCTTTCCAGCCTGGAAGGCGGCAATCCCTTGCTCACGTTTGCGAACCGTGCATTCCATCGGATTGGTCATCTGGCGAAACGCAACACCGTAGCGGGTAGCCGGCGAAATATTCAGGCGCATTACGATCTGAGCAACGATTTCTTCCGGCTCTTTCTGGACAGGAACATGGTTTACTCCAGCGCGATCTACCAACGAGAGAGCGATTCGCTGGAACAGGCTCAGGTGGAAAAGCTCGACCGGATCTGCCGCAAGCTGCGCCTGGGACCCGAGGATCATGTCCTTGAAATCGGTACCGGCTGGGGCGCCTTCGCGCTGCACGCCTCGCGCAACTACGGATGCCGGGTGACCACCACAACAATCAGCCGCGAGCAGCACGAGCAGGCGGGGCAGGCTTTCGCGGATGCCGGGGAAGCCGGAGAACGAATCACTTTACTGCTGGAGGACTACCGTAATTTGAAAGGTTCTTTCAACAAGCTGGTGAGTATCGAAATGTTCGAAGCCGTCGGCCTGGAACACTACGATGCCTTCTTCTCGGCCTGCGACCGTCTGCTGACGCCGGACGGTTCCATGGTGATGCAGACCATTACGATGAACGAACATCGCTTCGACGCCTACAAGAAGCAGAGCGACTGGATTCAACGGCGGATCTTCCCGGGCGCGCAGTTGGCGTCGGTTCGCGAAATCCTGAATTCGCTGGTACGCTCCACCCGGCTATCGTTATACAACGTCGAGGACATTGGCCTGCACTACGCGTATACCTTGGCCGAATGGCGGCGGCGGTTTCACGAGTCGATGGAGAGGGTGCGCGGGTTGGGGTTCGATAAACGATTTTGCCGGATGTGGGACTACTATTTGGCCTACTGCGAGAGCGCATTCCGCGAACGTCATATCGGCGATGTGCAGTTGATGCTGACCAAGAACGCAAACCTCGCGATGTTGCACGGAGAACCCTGGGATCGGGAGCAAACAAAATACGCCGTGGCTGATTTCCCGGGAATCGCTAGATATGTACAGACAGCGTCCGCGGGAAGGTGAGAACAGAACACAACATGGCTAGGCAAGCAACTACATCGGAGGATCCCTGCGTGCGCCCGGCGGTCCCCGATTTTGACCCTTACTCGGTTGCGGCGTTGCTGGAAAGCGTCACCACCGACACCGGACGCCGCTTCGTCGATCTTTCGCAGGAAACCCCTCTGCTGCTGGTGTTCCTCCGGCACGCGGGGTGCACTTTTTGCCGCGAAGCCCTTGCCGATATCTCGCTAGCCAGGGCCAGAATCGAAGCCAAGGGAGTCAAAATCGTTCTGGTTCACATGGCGGATCGTCAGGCCATGGGAGAGCTGGTCGCCGAGAACTCATTGCAAGATCTGGAAAGAATCTCCGACTCCAGTCAGCGCCTTTACCAAACGTTCGGTCTCGAGCGGGGCAGCTTTCGCCAACTCGCGGGGTTCAATGTCTGGTGGCGTGGAATTATGGCTGGCGTCGTTGCCGGACACGGCCGCGGTTCCGTATCCGCCGATTTCCGCCAAATGCCCGGCGTCTTCTATCTCGACAAGGGAGTGATCGCCGGCTACTTCCGCCACCACAGCGCCGCCGACCGTCCGCAGTACGAATCCCTGTTGGAGTCCGGCTCATGATGGAATTCCGTCCGCTCAAGGAAGCCACTGAAGCGGAGTTGGTTCGCCTCGCGCAGGAACGAAATCAAGATGCGTTCGCCGAGCTGATGCAGCGCAACGCATCGACTTCGTTTCGATTGGCGCTTTCCATCCTCAAGAATCGGCAAGAGGCGGAAGACGAAGTCCAGACTTCGTTTCTGAAGGCATGGGTCAGCCTCCCGCTCTTCAAAGCCGAGTCCAAATTCTCGACGTGGTTTCGCACCATCGTCCACAACCAAAGCCTGATGAGTCTGCGGAAGTCCCGCCGCGCGACGCTCACTTCATTGGACGAACCGGATGAAGATGGCCGTACACGTGAGTTGGCCGGTCCCGAGCCAGGGCCCGAGGTGGAGTTTAGCCAGAACCAACTGAGAGGGCAGCTCAACACCGAAGTGCAGAGACTGCCGGCACTGTTGCGAGAGGTTCTGGTCCTCCGGGATCTGCGGCAGATTCCCGCCGAAGAGGCGGCCGCACATCTGGGAATTTCCGAGCCCGCCCTTAAGAGCCGGCTGAACCGTGCCCGGAGCGCTTTGCGCGACCGAATGGAACGGCACACCGGGCGTTCGCCGGGAGCATCAGCGTGAACTTCAGGGCAATCGTCGTGACCCTTTGCATTATGTTTTCGGCTCAACCACATTTTGCGGCCGACAATCCAGTATGGCCTTCTCTGGAAGGTTCGGACTTGAACAAACGGAAGAT
>CAMDKT010000396.1 GCA_945900935.1 Candidatus Sulfopaludibacter sp. SbA3
CGTCGACGACTCCTCCAACACCACGCCCAACTCCGCCGCCAACAAACGCGCCTTCGAAAACAGCTCCCCAATCGCCCGAGTCCGCTCCATCGGAGGCCGGTTCAATCCGCCCTCAACCGAAATCCCGCACCGCTTATCGAACACCTTCAACCCGCGAAATTTTCGCGCCAACAACGCAGCATCCCGCAGCCGCGCCACCCGCACATCCACCGCAACACTCGCCAATGCCGGAACAACATTCGACCGCGTCCCGCCCCGAATCACCCCTGGGCTCACCGTCAAACCCTTTCCCAAATCCGTAAATCCCGCAATCCCTTCAATCTGCCGCGCCAGCTCAACAATCGCGTTCGCCCCATTCGAAAAATCCACCCCCGCATGCGCCGCCTTCCCATGCACCGTGACGTCAAACCCGCCCACGCCCTTCCGCGCCGTCTTCAACTTCCCCGTCAACCCCGTCCCCGGCTCCAGCACCAGCACACATTTCGAACGCAAAGCCATCGCCTCCGTCAACGCCCGCGACGAATGGCTCCCCACTTCCTCATCCGAATTCAACTGCAGGACGACGTTCGACGCTACAGGAATATCCAAAGTACGCAACGCCCGCATGGCATAAATAAAAAACGCCACCCCGCCCTTCATGTCCAACACCCCCGGCCCCCACAGCCTCCCATCGGCCACGCGCCACGGCATGGCCTTCAAAATTCCCAATGGATACACGGTATCGGTGTGGCCCAGCGCCAGAATCTGCCCGCTCTTCTTTCGTCCCGGCAGCTTAAATGAAACCAGCAAGTGGTCCCCATAAACGCCGCCCTTTTTGCGGGTCAACTTCGCCTCGCCGCTCAGCATGTCGCAAAGCTGCTCGACATGCCGGTTCACCGCCAGGCGGTCATCGCTCGGCGACTCACACGCCACCATTTGCCGAATCGTCTCTATGATGGCGTCTTGTTGCGCCTGCGCAAACGCGAGAATTGGGTCCATGCTCTGTTACAATCGCTAGTTTACATGGCTATTCTGGACATCGACGCCATCCGCGACATTTTGCCGCACCGTTACCCCTTTTTGCTGGTCGACCGGATCATCGAAATGGAGCCGCATCGCATTGTCGGCATCAAGAACGTGACCGCCAATGAGCCCTACTTTATGGGCCATTTTCCCGACTTCCCCGTCATGCCCGGCGTACTGATCACCGAATGCATGGCGCAAGTTGCCGGCATCCTGGTGCTCAAAGAAATTCCCGACCGGCATCAGAAACTCGTCCTGCTCGCCTCCGTTGACGGCGCCAAATTTCGCCGCCCCGTCCGCCCCGGTGACCAGCTCCGCATCGAAATGACGATGATCAACAAGAAAGCGACGATCTGCAAAATGAGCGGCATCGTTACCGTCGACGGCGTCACGGTTGCCGAGGCCACCCTCATGTGCGTTATCCGCGACCGCGTAATAAGCTAAAACGGCATGAAGATCCACCCGACAGCCATCGTCGATTCCGCCGCGCGGATCGACGGGACCGCCATTGTCGGGCCGTACTGTGTCATCGGCGCGGAAGTGGAAATCGGCGCGCGCACGGAACTCAAAGGCCATGTTTATTGCGAAGGCCCTACGTGGATCGGCGAAGATAATCTTTTCTACCCGTATGCCAGCATCGGCGTCGCCTCGCAGGATTTGAAGTATAAAGGGGAGCGCGCCGAAACGCACATCGGTTCCCGCAACAAGATCCGCGAGTTCGTGACGATTCACCGGGGCACCGAAAGCGGCGGGTTGAAAACCAGAGTGGGCGACGACAACCTGCTGATGGCCTACACCCATGTCGCCCACGATGTCCAACTCGGATCCCACTGCGTTCTGGCCAATGGCGTCACGCTCGGCGGGCACGTCGCAGTCGGTGACTGGGCCGTCATCGGCGCATTCACCGGGGTGCATCAGTTTTGCCGCGTTGGACGCCATTCCATGATCGGCGGCTACAGCGTCATCACGCAGGACGTGATGCCTTTCGCCACCATTGTTACGCCGCGGGAGTCGAAGGCGTTTGGCGCGAATGCCACCGGTTTGGAGCGCCGCGGTTTCGACGCGGACGTCGTCGAAAATCTCCAGAACGCCCTGCGCCTATTGACCCGCGGCAAGCTCAACACTTCGCAGGCCATCGAGAAGATCCGCAAAGAAATTCCCGCCTGCCCTGAAGTCGAAGAGCTGATCGCGTTCATCCAATCTTCTCAGCGCGGCGTGATCAAATAGCCATGCGGTACGGACTCATCGCCGGCAATGGCCGCTTCCCCATGCTGGCGCTGGAAACGGCGCGGAAACTGGGCGTGGAAGTGGTCGCGCTGGGGATTCAGGAGGAGGCGTCGAAGGAGATTGAGGCGCTCGCCGCGAAGACGTACTGGATCTCGCTCGGCGCGCTCGGCAAGCTGATCGACATCTGCAAAAGCGAAGGCATCACGCAGATCATGATGGCCGGCCAAGTGAAGCACGCCTCGATCTTTTCGTCCATCCGGCCCGATTGGCGTCTGGCCAAACTGCTCTTTACTTTGAAGGAAAAGAGTACGGAAGCGTTGATCGGCGGGGTGGCCAAGATCCTCGCGGAAGAGGGCATCCAGTTAGTCGATTCCACGTTGCTGCTCAAGCCGCTGCTGTGTGGCTTAGGCGTGCAAACCCGGCGCAAGCCCAACGCCGATGAAGAAAAAGAGATCCGCTACGGCCGTGATATCGCTAATGCCCTGGCGGGTTTCGACGTCGGGCAATCCGTCGTTATCTGCGATCGGGCCTGCGTCGCCGTCGAAGCCATGGAGGGAACCGACGCGATGCTCCGCCGCGCCGCGTCGCTTGTAAATGGCCGGGAAATGCGTCTTGTCAAATCGTCCCGCCGCCGGCAGCATATGCTGTGGGATGTGCCTGTCGCCGGTTTGCAGACAATCGAAGTGATGCGCGAGACTGGTACGACGATCCTGGCCTGCGATGCCGGCCGCACGCTGTTCCTCGATAAAGTGGAGTTGCTCGAAAAGGCCAATGTATACGGCATCTGCATCGTCGGCCATCAACCGTTGGAGGAATCCGCATCATGAAATTGCGAGTTGCCGTTGCCGGGGCCGGCGTCTTCGGCCGCCACCACATGCGCGTATTGCGCGGGCTGGAGACGGCCGAACTGGCCGGTGTTTTTGACATTGACCCCGCGCGCGCCGCCCAAGCCGCCGCCGACTTCGAAGTGCCCGCGTTTGCATCGCTGGAGGAGTTAGCCGCCAACGCGGACGCCGCCATTGTCGCCGTCCCCACCACCGCCCACGCCGCCGCCGGATGCCAGTTGCTGAACGCCGGTCTCGACGTTTTGATCGAAAAGCCCATTGCCCCGACGCTCGAAGAGGCCGATCAACTCCTGGCCGCCGCCTCGCGGAACGGGAAGCTGATTCAAGTCGGGCATCTGGAGCGGTTCAACCCGGCTGTCGAAGCGTTAGCCGCGAAAATCACCGTCCCTTTGTTTTTCGAAATCCACCGTTTGAGCCTTTTTACTCCGCGCAGTCTGGACGTCGATGTCGTGCTGGATCTGATGATCCACGATATCGACATCGTGCTGGCGCTCACCGGGAAGATGCCCGAAGAGGTACGCGCCGCGGGCATTTCGATATTGTCGAAAAAGGTGGATATCGCCAATGTGCGTCTGGCCTTCCCCGGCGGCTGTGTCGCCAATCTGACCGCCAGCCGCGTCTCCACGGAAAAGGTTCGCAAAGTCCGCCTCTTCCAGCCGCACGAATACATCTCTATCGATTACGCCGATCAGAAAGGAATCGCGTTTCGGGTCTCTCCTCAAAAGCAAATTGGCTTCGAGCCATTCCTGATTCAGCAGGACGAGCCGCTTCGCCGCGAAGTCGCGCACTTTGTGGATTGTGTAACCCAAAGGACACGTCCGCGCGTCGATGGGTTAGAGGCGCGCCGCGCCTTGGCCGTCGCATTGGATATTTTGGAGAAGATTGAAGCCCACGCCGCCATCATCTCGGCCACGCTCGCCGCGCAGCAGTGATTAAACAGCACGAAGAGTTACGCAGCCTATTCGGCGTCGAAGCACAACTTCCGCCCCGGCCGTGGCGCGCCTTCGCCGGCGGGTCCCTCGGTGTTCACTTACTCCTGGTTCTCTTGCTGTGGAAAGTGCCCGTTTTTGAGCCGCGGCAGTTCCGCCCGGGAACGGCAATTTCCGTTCTCCGCAAAGTCACCCCCATCTTCGCGCCTGTTCTGGAGCCCACGCAGAATGAGCCCAATAAGGCCAAGGTGAACCGGGACTTCGATGTCGACAGTCTGAAACCGCGCCCGGCTGTCCAGATTCCCGACGGCCCCCCGTCGACAACCCGCCAGGCTGCCCGGAACCCCGTGCCGATCCCGGAGCCCCGCGCCGAGACACCGCCCAAGCCGCTCGCCGAACCGCCGCGCGTCGACACCGCCTTGCAGGCCCTCAATATCACGCCGCCCCAACTCGGCGTCCCAGACGCACCGCCACCGCCCGAGATCCAGCCCCAGGAAAAGCCCAAGCTGGCGTTTGAGGCGATTGGCGCCGGTGGATACGGCAATCGGCCCGCCCAGGGTCCGCGCCGCGTGCCCATGCCTTCCAATAGCGTCAGCGAGGCCACCGCCGCCGTCGCCCGTAGCCGTCAGTCCGGCGGATTGATGGTAGGGGACGCCGGAGACGGCATCGGCGGTATGGGCGAAGGGTTGAACCTTCCGCCGACTCCTGGGAAGACCGGATCGAACCTCGAACTGCTCAGCGATCCGCAGGGCGTCGATTTCCGGCCGTATTTGATCCGGGTCCTGGCCGCGGTTCGCAAGAACTGGTTCGCCGTCATTCCGGAAAGCGCCCGCATGGGCAATCAGCGAGGGCGCGTCCTGGTGCAGTTTGCGATTGACCGGTCGGGAATGGTGCCAAAACTGGTAATCAGCGTGCCCTCCGGGACCCAGCCGTTGGACCGCGCCGCAGTCGCTGGTATCAGCGCCTCGAACCCCTTTCCACCGTTACCAGCGGAATTTAAGGGGGAGCAGATCCGGCTCCAGTTCACGTTTTCTTACAACATGGCTCCGCGCTGATGGTCCCGGACCGAGCCGCGACCGTCAGGAAGCGGTGCCAGCCCGGACCGAGCCGGTAGAGTAGGAGAGGAAGCGACAGTGGAACTGCGCCCCCCCCCTCGCCGAGTAGGCCCGGGGAATTGCACCCCGAGCCCCTCACGGAACCGTGCTTGAGTCTCTCAACTCACACGGCTCGTGCCATTCATTGAGAGCTGCCGCCCTCCGCCATAACCATTCGGTTCCTCCTGTTGCCAGTTGACCAGGTTGATCACGACGCGAATGGCCTGCCCCCTTCGCTCCACGGGCATTACCCCGCTTCATCGCTACTACGGAGCAGTCCGCCCCTGCGTTGGCGCATCGGTACTTTCGACCTCGCGGGTTATCCGCTTGTGTCTTTTCCCTTACCATCGCCAACCAGGTTCTCAAGTTCCATACGAAAGCCCGGAATAGATTCACGCCTCCTGTACACCGGACACCGCATGGCCAGTAGGTAGGTGTCTTCCATGCTATTCCCGGAGCAAGGGGACGACTCCGGTTTTGATGTCGTCGTTGTTGATTTCGATGCGTCATCAGAGGTTCATTTGCATTCGTCTCTCTATTCCACACATGACGTGATCAAAGCCACGCCTTTTAACCGGAACGTTCACCACCGCGGCTTTTGACCGAAGCAGCTTCCGGCAGTTTGAAGCCTCCTCCCACAAGGCGGCCCCGAAGGATCTACCTTCATCTTTCGTACAGCATCGCGCCTCCTAACGCGTTCTTGACACAATCCCCTCGTCGAACCGGAGGTGCAGCTTTCCCACGTCCGGCTCTCCTGAAAACTCTCGCCTCAGGCATGCGCATTCCCCGATAAACGGACGAGCCCCAACTTCGCCAGATGCTGCAACCAAGGCTCTCCTTGCGGAGGCCGGTATGGCC
>CAMDKT010000397.1 GCA_945900935.1 Candidatus Sulfopaludibacter sp. SbA3
CTTTGTCCGGAGCCTCGGAGTCGATCACAATCAAATCGGTTGGCAATTCGGTTCAGTCCCGTTTCTCAATCGCTTCGGCCACATCCAGGGCCATTTGATACCGTCCAAATGGCGCCGATAATTGTACACCGTCAACCATCGGCTGCACACGCCTCACCATTTCGCGCGCTATTTCCACACCCTCCAGCCGCGCCGCCTCCGCTGACTCGGCCGCCCGCATCCGCTCCATATATTCCGGCGGCACCGGCACGCGCAGCTCATTCACCATGAACTCGGCGTTCCGGTGACTCGTCAACGGCCAGATCCCGCACACGACCGGGATCCGCACATGCGCGATGCGCTTCAAAAACTCCTCCAGCAGTCCAATATCAAATACCGGCTGCGTCACCACGTAATCCGCCCCGGCCTTCACCTTCCATTCAAACCGCCGCACTTCCTCGTCCATGTTCAACGCTCCGGGATTCGCGCCGACGCCCATTAAAAGCGCCGTCTGCGATCCCATTGGCGTTCCGCCAATGTCCAGCCCGTGATTCAAGTTATTCACGATGTTACACAATCCAATGGCGTCTACATCAAACACCGCGGTGGCGCTCGGATAGCTCCCCATGCGCGGCGGATCGCCCGTGATACAAATCAGATTTCGAACGCCGGTTGCGTGCGCACCCAATAACTCCGATTGGATTCCGAGTATGTTCCGGTCGCGGCAGCAGAAGTGCAGAACAGATTCGATATCGGCTTCTTTCTGGAATATCTGACACGTAACTTGCGCGCTCAACCGGGCGCTGGCCCGCGGGCCATCGGGGACATTAATCACGTCGATCCCGGCCGCTTTACAAAGCCGCGCTCCGGCGATTTCCTTTGTAGGATCCACGCCTTTCGGCGGCAGTATCTCCACGAACGTGACAAATTTGCCAGCCGCCAGTTTGGCCCCCAGATTGGACTTCGCGGCAGCCGACACTTTCACCATCGCCGCGCCCTTGGCGGCCTGTTCCTCGACAGTCACGGTAATATTCCGTTGCGCCGGTTGCAAACTCCGCGCCTCGCTCCGGACCTGCTTTATGTGCTCCGGAGTTGTCCCGCAGCAGCCGCCGATGATCTTCACGCCCGCCCACAGAAACCGCCGCGCATACTGCGACATATATTCCGGCGAACACAAATAGATCTTCCGTCCTTCCACCTCTGCCGGATGACCGGCGTTCGGCATGGCTGAGAGAGGCTTTTTGGTAAACGGCATGATCTTTTCAAGCGTTTCCAAAGTAGCCTTCGGGCCCACGGAACAATTCAGTCCGATCACATCGCAGGGCCATTCATTCAGGCAGGCGGCGAACGTCTCCGTATCGGTCCCATCGAGCATGTGCCCGTCGTCGTTAATGGTGACCTGAGCAATTACAGCCATCGAGTCGCCGACAACTTCATGCGCGGCGAACAACGCCTCCCGCAGTTCCTGTATCTGGTAGAAGGTCTCGAAAATGAGTAAGTCAACGCCAGCCGCCACCAGCGCCTCAACCTGTTCTTTGAAAACGGCTCGCGCCTCCGCAAAACTAGTCGGGCCCAGCGGCTCGATTCGTACTCCGAGCGGTCCAACCGCGCCGGCCACAAAGGCGATGTCCTTCGAAGCCTCCCGGGCCAACTGCACTCCGGCCTTGTTGATGGCCTGGAGTTTTTCCGCCATGCCGAAGGCCGCCAACCGCGTTCGATTCGCGCCAAACGTATTGGTCTCCAGAATCTGAGCCCCGGCCTTTACATAGGCCTCATGGACTTCGCGAACGATGGTCGGCGCGGATAGATTCAACTCGTCATAACAGCGGTTGATGAAGACGCCTTTTTCATAGAGCATGGTGCCCATGGCGCCATCGGCGACAAGCACGCCTTGCGCTAAAGCGTGTCGGAATTCGAGAGCCCGGCTAACGGGTATGGTGTCTGTACTCATGATCGACTAATTAACGGAACCCGCGCCGTAAAACGTGGCACAGCGGCCCGGCCGGGAGGACAGCAATTACATTAAGTGTACCATCCCTCTACCAGACGGTTGTCACCGGGTACGCGCGCATAGCGTCATGTACTGCAACGTGCCACCGAGATCCCCGGCCCCGGTCAACGCCATCGTCAGCGTTTCATCCCCGCCCTTCAAAACCGCCTTCTGCTTCGCCAATCCGAAATCGAGCACCTTAACCCCCTGCTTAGTTATCAAGATATTCGCCGGCTTCAAATCCCGATGCGTGAACGCTTTGTCCGGCGTCATTGGCCCGGCCAGCGGAACGCCTTCAATACACTCCATCACCAGATAGTTCGGCCAGCGTGCAAATATTCGGATGATTCAGTGCCGCAATCGCTCGCGCCTCATTCATAAAGCGGTCCGAAAACTGCTCCTTCGAAATTTTTAGCGCGACCATGCGGTCCAGCCGCGTGTCACGCGCTTTCCACGCCCTCACCAATGCGGGAGATCAGTTCGTACGGACCGAGATTGTCGCCGGTCGCCACTGGCGACTCCGGGCCACGGTCGTCTTCGACGCCGGCATCATCGGGCAATGGGCGTGCTCGAACAAGGAATGCGATGGAACGGCCTTGATCCGAACCGCTTCGGAGCCCTCGTCATTCCGGGGCACTTTTTCATGCTCGTCGAAAAGACTTCCGCCGGTGTCACGTTTCACTGGCTGGATTCCGAGTGACTGCGCGATGGCAAGCCCGTTCTCACCGCCGAAAGCGCACGGATCAACGCGTTTCTGGCCGGGTTCGGCCTCGATCCGAAAGCGGTATCGGGTAGTATGATATTCAATCGCCTCAAGCAGAATTAACATGATCGACCCCTCTCCCATTCTCCAGTCCGCCTTCGCCTTCTGGTCTTCGAAGGTTTTGCTAACCGCCGTCGGTTTCGGCCTCTTCACCAAACTCGGCGCCCGGCAACTCACGGGCGCTGAACTCGGCGCCGAACTCGAATTGCACCCGCGCGGGATCAGCGATTTTTTCGACTCGCTGGTTGCCATGAAGTTCCTCGACCGCCTCGGCGACGGCCCCGACGCCAAATACTCGAACACCCCTGCCGGGGCTCTCTATCTCGACAGCGCCAGCCCCCGCTACGTCGGCGGCATCCTCGTTATGCTGAACGAGCGGCTCTTCAAGTTCTGGCACGATCTTCCTGAAGCGCTTCGGACCGGCAAGCCGCAAAATGAGACTAAACACGGCCAAAAAGGCATTTTCGAAGAGCTCTACGCCGAACTTCCCAGGCTCGAACAGTTCCTGGCGTCGATGACCGGCCTGTCCCGGATCAACTTCGAAGCCTTCGCCGAAAAGTTCGATTTCTCCAACTTCAAGACGCTTTGCGACATCGGCGGGGCGACGGGCCTGCTGTGCATCGAGGCCGCGAAACGTCACCCGCATTTGCAATGCACGTCCTTCGATCTGCCCCCGGTGGAGCCGATCGCGCAACGCCACATCGCCGCCGCCGGGATGTCGGCGAGGATCAACACGGCAGCCGGCGACTTCTTCAACGACCCGCTCCCCAAAGCGGACCTGATCACGATGGGCATGATTCTCCACGACTGGAATCTGGAGAAGAAAATGCATCTGATCAAGGCCGCTTACGATGCGCTGCCCGAGGGCGGCGCGCTGGTGGCCATCGAAGCGTTGATTGACGATGCCCGGCGCGATAACTTATTCGGCTTGCTGATGTCTCTGAACATGCTGATCGAGTTCGGTGAGGCCTTCGACTACTCCGGCGCTGACTTCCGCGGCTGGTGCGAGCAAGTTGGCTTCAAGCGTTTCGAAGTCATTCACTTGGCCGGTCCGTCCAGCGCGGCTATTGCCTATAAGTAGCCGCGCGGATGCGGAAGTTGTTCAAAGATAGCGGCCCTCATCATTGCGGTCATGCTTGGCTGGGGCTACTGGCACGCCAGCACTCACGCGTCGATCTACATCTCCCGAACTGCCGCATAGAAAACGCGCCCGTGCGGGTCCCGCTACGCAACGCCGATTGGCTTCTCGGCCGCCGAAATTAGCGCATCGTCCGCTCCAGCGTCCACCCCTCCCCGCGCAGCACCACCCGCACTCCAGCCGCGGCCGCGCCCAGATTTGCCCGCGCTTCTTTCAACAGCATCGGACGGCCGTTCGGCGATGCGGGAGAAATCAGCGTCACCGGTTTGCCGGCCATCAAGCGCAGGGCGTCCGGCAGATCCGCCCGCGTCAGTATTCCCGGCGCGACCGTCAGTTCCAACCCTTCGTGCATCGGCGCCGCGACCACGTCCATGTAGCTGATGATCGAACGCTCGACTAGTAACTCCAACACGCGCCCGTCCAATGCCGCCGCTATCATCGCCGCCGGACCGGTCGCGCCTTTGGCATACAACGTTACCGGCCGCCCGTCAAAGTAACTCACGGCCCCCAGTAAGTCACTTACCTGCATCTCTAATAAGTTACGGCCTACTAACATCGCCCGCGCGGCCAATTGGTAGGACTGCCGATATCCGGTCCTTCCGGCAGCGGTGTAGCTCTCCCCCATCCCCCTGGGGTCCACGGCCAGCACTGTTGTTCCAGCCTTGGCCAGCGCCAACACATCCGCGTCGCCGCCCTTGCCGAATGAACTCGCAAACACCATCCGCCGCTCTCCGCCGTGAAACAGCAGACCCGGAATAACCACGCCGCCCTCCACGGTGAACTCCAGTTTTTCCACGCGAATTCCGTCCCGCATCGACTCGCCCACCACCCGCGAAACCGGTTTCGCAACGGGTCCGCGCCATCCAATCGCGGCTCTTAGATCTGCCGCCTTGACCGTACTCCGGAGCAACCCCCGCGCATATTTCAAATTCAAACTCTGCACGGTTTCCGATCCGCCGGATGTCGCCAACTGCCCCGACTCCGTCGCGTAGAGCAGGCTCTCCTCTTCCGGTTGTACCGCCGGCTCACGCCCATCCGTCTCCTTTCCCAAAAGCCAACGGCCGAGAAACCGGTACGCCGCTTCCCGCCTCGGCTTCGACCAGCCGTGCGTATCGTCAAACTCAAAATAACCGGCGCGCTCCCCGCCGGCGAGTAAGTCAAACAGCCGCTGATTCTGCTTGTAAGTCGCGCGCGCGCCGGCAATCGGAAAAAAGTCCTGAATCGCCGTTGTCATAATGAACGGACGAGGGGCCCAGGCCAGCGCAAAATCGCCGAAATCCAGCCCTTTCGAAATAAACGAAGGGAACACCTGTTCGGCGTCCTGCGGTCCCGGACCGGACCAAAGTTCCCGCCACCGCGTCATGTAGCAGGAGGAAACCACCGCCGCCAGCCGAGGCTCCACCACCGCCAGATAGGCCGCCTGCGTGCCGCCGCCGGAGTTACCCGCAATGGCGATTCGTTTCGGATCAATCTCCGGCCGAGTGAGTAAGTAATCAAAGGCCCGCACGCCGTCCCATGTCTCATACCGGGCCATCGTGTGCCCCGTCAGCAGACACTGCAGTCCCGCCATGGTATGTTCCGCCGTGCCAATGCCAATGCGAGACTTTCCCATTGCCGCGTCAAAATATTCGGAACGTTCCCCCTGACCCGGCGGATCAAACGCCAGCACCGCGAATCCATTCCGCACAAACCCAATAAACGCCGCCTGATAAGTTGCCGACGCCTTTCCGTTAACCGAATGGCCGGCCACGCCCAGCACCGCCGGGTAGGGCGGCTGTCCCACGGTTGGCAGATATAAATTAGCCGTCACCCGCATTCCCGGCTGACTTTCGAAAATGATGTTTTCCACCCGGTACCCTTCGCGAGTAAACTGTCCCGTCACACGAGCGTTGAGTGGCGTCTTTTCCTTCGGCAGCCCGCCCATCAATTCGGCCATCGTCCGGCGGACATACTCCTGGCGCGCACGAATCTGCGCGCCCGTTGAAAGCCCCGCAATCTCCGCCTCTCGCCGGTCCCAGTGGCCTTCGGCCTGCCGCGTCAGCCATGCCTCAAAACCGGCGGCGTAGTTACCCCCGAC
>CAMDKT010000398.1 GCA_945900935.1 Candidatus Sulfopaludibacter sp. SbA3
AGCCACGTGATTTTTAGCGCGCCCGGCGTGCGGGAGATCGCAAGCACTTCTTAGCGCTGATCGACTCCGCCGGAAGTATCGGAACAAAATGAAAACCACAATGACTCGAAGTCTCGACCAGTACCAGTTTACGGTTCGGCCATTGTCGAAGGAGGAGGGTGGCGGCTATTTGGTGGAGTATCCGGACATACCCGGATGCATGTCCGACGGCGAGACCATTGCAGAGTCGATCACCAACAGCCGCGAGGCGCTTAGCGATTGCATGGACGTATTCAGGGAATCTGGCAGAAAAATACCAAAGCCCAGCATCGAAGCCGCCCAATGGCGCCAGCGCCTGCCCAGGACTCTCTACTCCAAGCTAACGAAACGGGCCGAATTTGAGGGCGTCAGCATTAACAGCTTGGTAACGGCAATTATCGCTGAAGCAATCGGTGCGAAGCAGGCGCGAAAATAGAAATCAATGCCGCCAAATCCTCACACCTTAGCCGGAACGATATAAGGCGCCCGATACGCCCGCGTCAGCATCTTATTCGCCTCCGGATCGCCCTTCACCGTCCAAGTCTTCTCATCCCAATGCAACGTGCGGCCCAGCCGGTAGGAGACGTTTGCCAAGTGCATCAACACGCACGACATCGCGCCTTCTTCGATCTCCGCATTCAAGTCCGCGCGCTTGCGGCTTCGCACGCCGGCGATAAAGTTCTCGAAGTGGCGGTCACGTTCATTCCGCGACGGACCCGGCGTTTGGTCCCGTCCCATGAAGCTGTAGTACTTGTTGTAGTTGTCGATCACCAGATAACCGTTGGAACCATAAAACGTATTGCCGATCGTGTTTCCGGGCCGCTCACCGTTAATGCCCGCTTCATGGTTGCTGTACCAGTGCCGAGTTTCGAACGTCATCATCTTGGCCTTGCCGCCAACGTTGAACTCATACGACGCGCTCATCGTATTCGGCGTCTCCTGGTCGTCGTCGAACATGAACTTCCCGCCGATAGCGCTCACCTTCGTCGGATGCGTCACGCCCAGTCCCCAACGCGCTATATCCACTTCATGAATTCCCTGATTGCCAAAGTCGCCGTTGCCCGTGTCCCAGAACCAGTGCCAGTTGTAGTGGAATCGATTCTTCGTAAACGGCCGCATCGGCGCGGGCCCGGTCCACATGTCGTAATCAACGCCCGGCGGAACGGGCGAAACCGGCGTCTTGCCAATCGTGTTGCGCGACTTAAAACACAATCCTCGCGCCATGTAAATTTCGCCGAATTCGCCGTCCTTCATCTTCTGCACGGCTTCCTGCAGGGCCGGTGAGGAGCGGCTCTGGCTGCCCATCTGCACGATGCGATCGTACTTCCGCGCGGCCGCCACAATCTGCCGGGACTCAAACACGTTATGCGAACAAGGCTTTTCCACGTAGACGTCCTTGCCCGCTTGGCACGCCCAGATGGTCTGCAGCGTGTGCCAGTGGTTGGGACTGGCAATCGATACGGCGTCGATGTTCTTATCGTCGAGGACTTTGCGAATGTCGCGGAACACCGGCGGAGCCGTCTTCCCGCGCTTCTGCAATGCGCCGACAAACCGCTCCGAGTGCGAATCGTCCACGTCCACCAGCCCGGCCAGTTCGACATTCGGTTGGGACGTCCATGCATCCATGTGGCTATTTCCGCGTCCTCCGCAGCCGACCACAGCCACACGGACAGTGTCGTTCGGACTCTTCGCGGGCCGGACCGTTTGCGCGGCCAGGGCCGTCGAACTCATCAGGAAGTAGCGCCTGTTCATGGGTCGATTATACTCGAACGCTAAAGCAGCCGGAACTCTACTTTTCGCAACCCCGCCGCCGTCGAATATGTGGCGAACCCAAGCGGCGTGCAAAGTTCGGTCTCGCCCGCACGCAGACCCACTCTCCGCCCCGTAACATCGGCGTCAATAACCAGCGTGCCGTCAATCCAGCCGCGGATCCGGCCTTCCGTCACCGCCAGTCGAAACGCGTACCAGCGCCCCTTTACAAAATCGCGCGCCGTGGAGGTATCGTTCTCGGAAGCGTCATCGCCATCCAGGCTCGAAAGTCCCACCACTGAGCCGCCCCAGCCGCCGTTGATCCACGTGCAGAACGAGTCCTTAACGGGAAACGTGATCCCGGCAAAAAAATCATTTCCATCCAGGCGCGCCGCCTCGAACCGGATCTCATAGCGGGAGTTCGGAAACTCGCCGGTCCACGTGATGCCCGTCATGTGCCCTTTGCCGATGAGAATTGTCGAATCCTTCACGAGTACTTCGCCGCGTGAATGGAACGGCGTTTCCTTCCAGCCTTTCAGGGTTTTGCCGTCGAATAGCGGGATCCACTCGGCCGCGGCCTGGGCAGCCAGGGCGCCATGCGCTGCGCCGAAGACCGCTGACCCGAATAGGAACCGACGCGTGATTGCCATCGCTTCATTATGTGGGGCGGCCGCGCCCGGCGGGGGCTCTGGTGATCAGCTTGCTATTCTGAAAGCGATGCGTCCGGTCGTCCTCCTCCTCCTCCTCGCGCCCCTCGCCGCCGCGCAAACTTCGTCTTCTGATGGAACCATCCAAGGCGGGGTCAAGGACCGCACCGGTGCCTACGTCCCCTCCGCGCAAGTCATCGCCCGCAATCAGGCCACCGCGACTGAACGCCGCGCCGCCACCAATAGCGACGGCCAGTACACGCTCCGCGGCCTCCTGCCCGGCGAGTACGTTATAACCGTCACCGCCCCCGGATTCGCCACCGTCAAAACGGCACCTTTTCCCCTCTCCGTGGGCCAGGTCATCCGCCGCGACATGGATCTCGCGCCCGCCGGCCTTACCGAAAGCATCGATGTCAAAGAAACTCCCGAAGCCATTGATCTCACCGCCTCCAGCGCCAGCGTCGCCCTGGGCAATGAGCGCATTGAAGAGGCGCCCGCCCGCAGCCGGAATTATCTGAACTTCGTTCTCGCCGCCCCCGCCGTCGCCCCGTCAGCCGGTTCCAGTTCGCAGCGAACCATGACCGGGACCCGCACCCCGCTTGGCGACAGCGGCTTCACCTCCGGCGGCATGCGTCCGCGCAACAACGCCATTCTCATCGATGGCATGGACAATCGCGACGAATCCACCGGCGGTAGCCGCGTCGCCGTCGGTCTGGAAATGGTACAGGAGTTTCGCGTCGCCACAGCGGCCTTCGGCGCTGAACTTGGCGGCGCCGCCGGCGGCTTGCTCAACATGGTCACCCGCTCCGGCGTCAACATCTGGCACGGCGATTTCACCTTTTTTGGGCAAAACGAAATCACCAACGCCCAACAATCCGAAGTGCCCGCCAACTCGCGGCCCCGCTTCCGTCGCTATCAGCCCGGCGTCTCCGCCAATGGCCCCATCAAGCCCCACCGCACCTTCATCGCCGGTGCCATCGAGTATGAGTCGGAGTCCGCCGAAGAATGGTCTAACGTTCCCCTCGGCGTTCCCGCTTATCGCGGTCTCTACCCCACCAGCACCCGCGGCACCGAACTGTCGCTGAAGCTCAACCACCAGGCCGGCGAAAAGGACACTTTCTCCACCCGCTACGCCTTCTCCCGCGGCCGCACCATCGGCGAAGTGCAAGGCCCCGATAACTTCGCCGACCGCTCCGCCCAAGGCAACAGCCTCACCGCCGACCATTCGCTGGTTGCGAACTGGCTCCGCGTCATTACCCCCGCCATCGTTAACGATGTACGCCTCCAAGTCGCAGAACGCACGGCGGGGTTAACGCCCAACGGCAGCGGCCCGCTCATCGAGGTGCCGGGCGTCGTCTCATTCGGCGCATTCTATCGGCATGATTCCGATCGCACCGAGCGCCACTATCAGTTCATCGAGAGTTTCAACGCCGCCGTTCGCGGTCACCGCCTGAGCATCGGCGCTGACGCCCACTGGGTCACCCTCAACGCCGCCATGCGCCACCGCTACAACGGCATATTCGTCTTCCCAACTCTCGAGCATCTCCGCGAGGGCCGGCCCGATCTCTATATCCAGGCCTTCGGAAATCCCAACACCCAAATGGCCACGCTCCCCTTCGGCCTCTGGCTGCAGGACCGCTGGCAACTCCATCCGCGATTGCTCCTCGAAATCGGCGCCCGCTTCGACCGCCAACGCATGCCCGCCGGCATCTCAAAGAGCGGCAACAACGTCTCCCCGCGCGCCGGCCTCGCATGGCGCCCCAGCGCCAATCGCCCGCTCGTGATCCGCGCCGGCTTTGGCCTGTTCTATGATCGCTATCCGCTCGCATGGCTCAACGACGCGCTCCAGAAAAACGGCGTCCAAGGCTTCGAACAATACGGCGCGGGGGCGGACGCCATTCGCGCCTGGCAACTCCCACGCACCGCCCCCGTACCCGGTCTGCCGCGCTTGGCGTACCGCACAGCGGTTGATTTCCCCTCCACCTATAGCCGCAAATTTAGCACCGGTTTCGAATACGGCTTCGGCGCCGACACCTCGCTGAGCGTGGAGGCCAACAGCATTCGCGGCGTTCATCTCCCGCGCACCCGCCGCTACGAACTGGAGCAGACCGGCCGGTCAAGCTACGAAGGAGTCGCCGTCACGCTCAACCGGCGTTTGAAGAAGGAACTGGCCTACCTAGCCACCTACAGTTGGGGCCGCACCCACGATGACGGTTCTGATTTCGATGAGCAACCCAGCGATCCCAACAACATCCGCAAGGACTGGGCACTCTCCCGTCAGCATCAGTCGAACCGTCTCGCCGTCAGCGCCCTGTTCGAATTCCCGTGGCTCATCGAGCGCCTGTCGATAGCACCCATCTTTACCATCGGTTCCGGCCGTCCGCTCAACGCGCTGCTCACAACAGACCCCGCCCGAACCGGCGCTTATCCTATCACAGCCCGGCCCTCCGGCATGCCTCGCAACCCCAACCTGGGTCCGGTTACCGCCAGCCTCGATCTGCGTGTGATGAAGACCATCCCGCTAATGAACGAGCGAGCGGTCCTGCAGTTCGGCGTGGAGAGTTTCAACTTGACCAATCACACCAACGCCGAACGGCTCAGCCCATTCTACGGCCTCCCCACCTATCGCGGCATCCTCGAAAGTCTGCCCGCCAGACAGGTTCAGTTTCTTGTGCAGTTCGAGTACTAGAGAGCCGGATGCCATACGGGGCGAAACGTCGATAATCGGGTAAGTGTTCGTCGCAGGCTCATCGCGTTGTTCGCCGCCGATTCGACGTCCCAAACAGTCTGTACGAACTCGGTAAGGCAGGCGTTATAACCGGGTCCTTGTTGAGCGGTGCTTCCTTTCCGCGGCACGATATCCTCGCGAATCTGCTTTTTTCTCGATTCCCCCGCCAGCTCGACCAGCTTTCGTTTGGGATCCGGATGAGCCTCAGGACTCAGCGGTACCCGTCCAGGCTTCACTGCGAGATAGTTAGCCAATCCCTTTGCATCCGCCAACAACCAGGCTTCGATTTCACGCACCGCGACTCGAAACAAAAGGTTGTCATGCTTCGGTACCGGGAGCCAGTCCTCAATGAGCTCGTTCGGGCAGGTAGCGGAGTCCAAGTCGGTGACCAACAGGAAAGGCTTCCCTTTCGCGGCGGCGTTCCAACCGTGAATTGTCTTTTTCAGGTAACCAAATCCGCCTCTGCCATACACCGCGCCCACGGCATACAATTGGCCACAGTGCTTTAATAATTGTAACGTAACTACTCAGGTAGGCATAACCATGATGCCACTCGCCGGATCATACTGTCCCCCGGCAAGTGAACCGAAATAAAGTTTATTTTTCCGCTGGACTCAGCGGGCAGTCGTACCGTACTATGTAATCCATGACGGACATCCTAGCGGGAGTTTCCTACGTTGAAGCAGAAATAGTTCATAACCTCAATGAATCGAGCGCGTTAGGGGCGAGGCATCGTATATACCACGGAGCTTAGCGCAACACGGGTAGAGCCTCCAGGGCTTCGGCGAGAGCCTTTCGGCCCGG